>NZ_JAMYOL010000046.1:0-24526 GCF_040319815.1 Mesorhizobium sp. M0854 | reverse complement strand
GGGCGTCCGTCAGCACGAATCGTTCCATCCAAAGCTTGAATCACGATCAAGCCAGAATGGGAATCATGAATATCAACAGGCCCTACGTCAAGAACAAGCGGCCGGGGGCATAATAGGGCAACCACAAGGCCGTGATATCTAAGGATTCTGCGTGCGGTAGAAGGCGCAAATTACAAACACGATGCCGATGAGGCGCATCAAACCAGGGGAATATGAAGAGGCTACGAAGTAGGCGACCCCAAGCACAGCAGTAGCTATCAACCACCTGCCTGTGTGCTTGTCCCTAGACGCCATTGCGGCTTTGGTGCGTGCGAGTGACTCTCTTTTTCGAGATTCATGCTCCTGCTGCCCGCCCCGCGCCATCGCCCAACGGAAAATCAAAGCGTTTCGGGATTGGCTATCTGCTGAGATGGATCCAAACGACGGCCCTTATGGCAAGACTGAAATGCGCCCAAGAAGAGCCACCAGTTCCGCCTGACGTTTCGTTTCGGTCTTGGCGAACAGCGAGGCAAGCTGGGAGCGGATCGTGGTGCGGCTGAGGCGCCAACTGCGGGCGATCTCCAGCGGCGCATCGCCCTGAGCCAAGCGCAACGCCAAGTGCGTCTCCGCGCTCGTCAAGCCAAACATCTTTTGCAGTGTCTGAGGATTTGGCCCCGACCTGTTCTCGCGATCCAGTAACGCCACAATGCTCGTTCCGTCAGGAGCGACAAACCCGTTCTCGTTCAATATCACCGGCCTGTCGCCGTTGCTGCGGATCACCACCCACGATAATGAGCCCGGCAGAAAATGGGCCGGAACATTCGCGAGCAGCCGCCTCAAAGCCACCGAAAGACCGCTGGCCGTATCGGCCACTTCTCCCTGGCGCTCCAGCGTGGTTTGAGCGGCTGCGTTCCATTCGAGCACTTTCCTCTCGCGGTTCAGCACGAGATAGCCGCAGCCGATGCGATCAAGCATGCCGGTTATGGATTCCAGGCTGCGTGCTCTTGGCTCCCCGACCCCTGCGCCCGATGCACGATCTGGAGGAAAAACATAAGAGGGCCGCGTCGTATGCGCCTCATGGTTATACTTGGTCGTTGTCGCAATGTATCGGCTACCCGAAGCAGGATCACTATGTCTATCCATCAGAGTCATTTTATACCCCTACCCAATAAAGCTACTCGTGATCTGCAGAAAGTCTTCAAGTGATAGTATCCGTCCGTAATAACCTAACTCGACATCTGATGATTACACTGTTAATATTCCCAGGATTTGCGCCGCAATCGCGAGATTTATACCGTCCAGAGATCATCAACTGGTTGTAATCTTCCCGTTTGTGTTCCGGCATATGAAAGCCACGCCGAAATTCCGCCGCCTCCGTCGGGGTTCGAGTGCAACCGAGTTTACTGGCGCTGACTCTTAAACTCGCGAATGAGCATCCGATCTTGGTCGCAATATCTTTTATTAAGGTGTCCATGAAGAATTACCTTGCGACGGGCTTCGCTTTTGAGCTTTGCGTTCATTTCGGGGGCTCCTCAACTACGCGTTCACAACACGCGATTCTATACGAATCAAATTGAAGATTGTCGTTAGCTTCACATCCAGAAACGTATCTCGGAGTGCATTTTTTAAGATTTCTTCATGGCGCCAAGCTGCCGATAATATTGCTGCTCACCTGTTTCCAACACCACACAGCCCTCCCGCGAAAGGGCAAGATTAATAACGAGCGAAATGGTGAAAAAGAAAGGTGGCATAGGGGTGGTCGCCCGCCTCCTTCGGATTATTCTTTACCCGCTCCGCGCATCGCATCATGGGACTACCCGGCCTGGCAGCCGGAATTCAAACCTGGGGAATTCACCGGCGCCCTGCGTGCCGACAATGACAACACTCGTTTCCGCGGCGGCATGCGTGCGGTGCACTGGCCGGCCAAAGAAGATCCAGCCGCAGCGCTTGCCGTGCTGCAAGAGATCCGCGACACCACCGGCCAAACGCGTACGGAAGGCGCGCAGGGTCATCTTAACCCGCGAGACGCCAATCCCGACGACGCCGAGACGCATGACGTGCCAGGCGACGAGGTGACGTCTGAAACTATGGTGGAGCCGGCACAGGATGGGCTCGACGAAGTGTGGCCGGAGGTTCTGCATCAGATACGGCCGTCAGAGCGTGACATATGCCGGGGCGTTGGGCTGGATTGAAGGGCCGCGCACGGGATGGAGCGAGCCGCTAGGCTGGGTGATGTGCTGTGCTTGCGGAATGTTGTCGCCTCCTGAAGGGCGTAGCATGAGACCGGACTTTGATGGCCATGTGGCCGAAATTGCTGGCATGCACTTCTACACAAAGCCCGGCGCTCGCAAGAAGGCCGAAGGCGGCATGCTTGTTACCTACACCGACGCTGCTGGTACGAGCAGCGGCCCGCGTATGTCACCAACAAGCCACGCGGCGGCAAGAGGCCACACAGGACGAAAGCGGCGGCTGCGGCTTATCTGAACGCGCCGGCGGCCATACACTGTCGCCTTGCGAGCGGAAGGCTACCAGCGACCATGTCGGGCACCCCTGCGTTGATCGACATGTACACGCCGCAAGCTGGCGTCGAGAAGGCCCGGGAAGAACTGGCAAAGGCTTACGCGGCTGGCAACCTACCTCCCGTCACCAAGTGCCCTACGAAGCCGGCGAGGGGCGCCGGCTTTATAACCGGCGCGAAACAAACCGCAAGGTGCCTGCGCTGGCTTGGCAGAAACGGCCGGATTGGCTGAATTGCGGACTCAGCCGGTGTTAGCGGGGCCCACGCGTTATGAACGGGGCCCCCTTCTCCTGCTGCTTTGTGCATTCCGCACTGCCTTTTATGCGACTTCGAAGCAGTGAGACAGCGCGCCTGGTCGGCAGTAGTGCCAGACTGGATGGCTGGATGGAGGGAGCACGAGATGAGTGAGACCCGCAAAATAGCAGCGATCCTGGTCTCGGATGTGGTCGGCTACAGCCGGCTAGCCGAGGTGCTCAAACAAATTGCCCACGCAATCCAAACTGGCGCTGGTCGCTCCAACGACCTGGCTGCACGATATAGGGGCGAAGAGTTTGTGATCGTGTTGGTTGACGCTTCAATGGAACATGCGAACGAAATAGCCTTCCGGCTCGTCCAAAGCGTGCGAGATCTGAACATTCCGCACGATTTCGGCAGAGTGACCGTCAGCGTTGGCGTCGCTACAACGGTACCCAACGAGAACGAGAGCCCGAATGATCTCGTCAAAGCCGCCGATCTGGCACTATTCCGTGCTAAGTCGGAGGGACGAGATCGCCTCGTGGTTGATGGTGTATGAGAAGGCCGTTGCCCTGGTGATCATGCGCGACAAGCAGTCCGTTTCGAACCAAGCCGCTTTCTGCTTGAATACCCGCCGAAACGATCCAGGAGGAGCGCCACCTCATTTCAAACGATCCTTTCGCCCCTCTCCGGCAGCGTTTCCTTGTCCGATGCGCCGATCAGCTCGCGGAGCTGAAGGCCATTGCACGTCAAGGCGATGCCCTCCCCACCCGCGATGCAATGGTTAGTATCGCCCACTCGCTGGCGGGGGCGGCGGGTACGTTCGGGTTTGGGGAGATCAGCGCGCGGGCGTCCGCGCTGGAGACGCTGCTGATCGAGAATGGGGATGAAGGGGCGGCCGAAGCCGCGCTCCATGCCCTAATTGCCGAGATCGAGCGGACGCTGCAATGATGCGTCCGGCCATGCCTATTTCTTGGCGCCGGAAAGGCCGGTCCTGGTCATCTCGCCCCAGTTCTGGTCTGCCCGCAAGAATTGCCACCAGCCCCTCAGGCGCCAGAAATTGTTGAGCTGGCGATAGCCAAAATTCTCGATCACGGCGACCGCCGTCAGCACGGCCAGGTCCCGGGCACGCGGGAAGCGCTGGAGCTCGGCCTCTTCGAGGATGAGGGAGCATACGCTGACGCAAACGCCATAGGTGAAGATGAGCGAGGTGAAGGCCAAAAGATATTCGGCCGACAGGATGCCGAGCAGCCAGAAGGCCGGGATCAGGATGTAGCCCAGCACCTCCGCCACGGGCCCCAGCACGTCGGCAATCAAGATGTGGCCGAAGCCGAGGAAGCCGACGCGGCCATAGCGCGGATTGAAGAGCATGGCGCGGTGGCGGAAGAAGCATTCGAGCGCGCCGCGCTGCCAGCGCGTCCGCTGCCTTCCCAGAACGCTCAGCGTTTCCGGCGCCTCCGTCCAGCACACCGGTTCCGGAATGAACTGAATGCGGTATTTGCGCCTAGCGTCACGCATATGGCGGTGCAGCTTGATGACGAGGTCCAGGTCCTCGCCCATCGAACCTCTGGTGAAGCCGCCCACCGCCACCACTTCTGCGCGGCGGAACACGCCGAACGCGCCGGAGACCAGCATCAGCGTGTTGATGCGGCTCCAGGCAAGCCGCGCCATGAGGAAGGCGCGCAGATATTCCACCACCTGGAGCAGCGGCAGCAGGCGGCGCGGCAGATGGATCTCGCGCACCCTGCCCGCTTCGATTTTCGAGCCGTTGGCGATTCGGATCGTGCCGCCGACGGCGATGGTGCGCTCGGGGTCGTCGATGAAAGGCTGAGCGGCGCGCATCAGCGCATCGGGCTCGAGGATGGAGTCGCCGTCGATCGCGCAGAAGAGCGGCGCGCGGCAGACATTGATGCCGGCGTTCTGGGCGTCGGCCTTGCCGCCATTCTCCTTGTCGACCACGAACAGCCGCTCGGTCATCGGCGAGGAATAGAGGCCGCGGATCGGCTTGTGCGCGAGCGCCTCCTCATAGGGCCGATGGAACTTCACCAGCCTGAAGGCCTCGATCAGGCGCTGCAGCGTCTGGTCCTTCGAGCCGTCATTGATGACGATCACCTCGAAATTAGGATATTGGAGCGCGAGCATGGAATGGACGCTCTCTACCACGTTCAACGCCTCGTTATAGGCGGGCACCAGCAGCGCGATCGGCGGCGCGACGTCGCCATAACGGTGCCAGAGCAGCGCCGAGCGCGCCACCGGCGGGCGCTTGGAAAGCGCATAGCCTGCGACGGCGAGCTGCAGGAAATAGATCGTCGTCTGCGCCAGCCCCGCCCCGATGATGAACCAAGACAGGATGGTGGCGGCAAGAACGATCTCGTGGCTCCAGTCGGCGATCATAAGGCCGGCCCCTCGGCAAGAACGAGCGAGGCGGTGCGCTGGCTGCGCGAGACCTCGCTGTCGGAAATCTCGCGCAGCAGCCGCTCTCCCGGCTGGCCGAAGGAGCGCAGCGCATTGGCGGCGGCATAGCGCACGTTCCACGCCTCATCGTCCATCAGCCTGGCCAGTGGCGGGGCGAGTTCAGACAGGCCGAGCCGGCCAGCGGCATCGGCGGCGGCGCTGCGCACGTCCCAGTTGCCGTTTGCCATTGCGGTCGCCAGGATCGCCGGCGCGTCGGCGTGTCCTGTGAGGCCGAGCGCGCGCAGGGCCGCGGCGGCAATCTCGGGCGATGCGTCGCCGGCCAGGCGGGCGAAGAAATCGGCGAAGCGAAAGCCGCCGGCGCGGGCAAGCGCGTCGATCGCGGCCGCTCGAATGAAGGGCACGGCGTCAACACGCGCGGCATGGTCCGCGAGCTGGTGGAGGCGCGCCGGCGGAAAGCGCCTGAAAAGCTCGATCAGGCGCCGCGAGCGCTGCCCCGCCACGCCGATCTTGCGCAGCGCAATGCCGAGCGGCGGCAGGCTGCCGAGATCGCAGAGCGCGATGGCGACGGCGATCCTGACCTCGCGCGAACGGTCGTGGTCGAGCGCCGAAAGCAGGCTTGCCACCGCACCTTCCGAACGCAGCGCCGCCAGCATCTCGGCCGCGTGTATGCGATCGGCCACGTTGCCTTTTTCCAGCTGCCTGCCGACAAGGGCCGGCAGGCCGCATTCGTTGAAGGCGGAAAGGACGTCGTCATGCTCCTCGCCGCGCAGCAGCGAAATGAACTCGAACCCGGCATTGATCGCCACGCCCGCCGGGACCACGAGCACCGCTGCCTTCAGGACCTCGCGGTCGCGGTTTTCGGTGAAGGCGATCAGCGTCGTCAGAAGCTGGCGCCGCTGGTCGGCCCCAGCCCTGCCCCAGCGCTCCTGCAGCACGCGGCGCGCGATCAGGAACAGCATGATTACCAGGGAAAGAGCGGTGAGCAATATGGATAGATCCCAGATGTACCACATGGTCAGAACCGCGCGGTCAGTCCGAGCGCGAATATGCCTCGGTCGAATGTCGGGCGTTGCTCATGCGCGATGCTGGCGCGCAGCGTCAGCGGGTCGCTGACGTCCCAGGAAATGCCGCCGAAGACTGTGCGCGTCGGCACCAGCGTACCGTTGGAGATTTCGGGGGCGTCCGCGTAGCCGCCGAACAGATTGAAGCGCTGTGTCACCGCAAGGTCGGCGCGAAGCACATAGCCGTCCGCGCGCGTGCCGATATCGTCCTGCACATGCACCCAGCGGGCGGAAAGCCCAAGGCGGCCGTCGAGGACATAGCCTTGCACCCAGGGCGAGATGCTGGTGACATTTGTGTTGGCGAAATTGTCGTAGCGGGCGTCGATGTTCAGAGACAACGGGCCGAACGCCTTTGCCGGCGTCACGAGCTGCCACGAAGCGCCGGCGCCGATCGAATAGCGCGCCAGGAAGTCGGCGTCCGGCGTCGTCGCCGCCAAAACATAGGCGGAGAATGCCGGCGAGAATGCCTGATCGATGCGGCCCTCGACCTGGACGTCGGTGTGGCCAAAGCGGGTGGCCAGCCGCGCATGGCCGGAAATCGTCGTGCGCGGCGACAGCCGATAGCCAAGGCCGGCCGAACTGTCGGTCCAGTCGCCGAGACCATCGGTGAGATCGCTCACCTCGCCGCCGAGGTCGAGTCGCCATTTGCGCGGCGTCGGCACGGCCAGCCTTTGCTCGACATCGGCAGAACCTGGCTCGATGGCGAGCGCTTGGCGATAGGCTTCCCGCGCGCCGTCGTCGTCACCCTCGGCGCGGCGCACATCGCCGAGCCCGACCAGCGCGTCGGCGTTGCGCGGATCGGCCGCAAGCACGCGCTGAAACGACTGCCTGGCGCGCCTGTAGTCGACCTCGAGCAGAGCAATTCTCGCATCCAGGTCGAGCGCCTCGACATTGTCCGGCGCCGAGGCAAGCACGCCGTCGACCAGCGCCCGGGCGCGCGGCGCATCGCCCTGCCAGATCGCCAGGCGCACCTTGCCCAGCCGCGCGTCGAGAAGGCCGGGCTTGATTGCAAGCGCGCGGTCGAAGAAATGCCCCGCCTCGTCGAAGCGCCGGCTGGAGCCGACGACAAGGCCAAGGGCGACCAGGATGTCGGTGTTCTTCGGCGCCTGCCTCAGCGCCCGGCGATAGACCGTCTCCGCTTCGGGCAGCTTTCCCGCCGCCCGCAGGCGCCTGCCCTGCTCCATCAGGCCGGCGAAGGGATCGGGCCGCCGGCTGGCCGGTTTCTTTGCCCGCGCCGGAACCGCAGGAGCCCGTTTCGCCTCACTGCCGGCAGCCTGCTTCGCCTTGCGGATGTTCTCGACAAGCGCTGCGGCGTCGGCATTGCCGGGATCGGCCTGCGCGACCTTCTCGGCGAGCGGCAGCGCGGCATTCGGATTGCCGGAGCGGAACTCGACCTCGGCCATGCCGAAGCTGGCGTCCCGATAGGTCGGGGCAAGGGACAGCGCCCTGGAAAAGGCCTGCCGGGCGGCCGGCAGATTGTCGCGGCCGAGCTCGGCGAAGCCGAGTTGCACCAGGGCGTCGGCATTGTCGGGCTTGAGCGCCAGCGCGCGTCGGAAAAGGTCCGCCGCCTCGTCGAAATGCTGCGCTTGCCTGGCCTTGACGCCGGACGCGTAGAGCTCGTCGACCGTCTGCGCCAGCGCGGCGCCGGGAGGCGCGGCGATCGCCAGGATCAGGCATACAGCCAGAGCTGCGCGCCGGCTGCGCCTCATCAGCGTTTCCCGCTCTTGCGCGAGATCAGACGCGCGAGCCGGGCCAGAAGCTCCTCGGGGATGAATGGCTTCACCAGGTAGTCGTCGGCTCCTTTCTCAAGGGCCGAGACAATGTCCCTTTCAGCCTTGCGGGCGGTCAGCATGATCACTGGAGTTTCCGACAGGGCCGGATCGGCTTTGAGGCGGGCCAGCACCTCCAGGCCGTCGGCCTTAGGCATCATCGCGTCGAGCACAATGATGTCGGGGCGGTCCTGCTCCGCCTTCGCCAGCGCTTCGGCCCCGTCCACCGCCTTGATGACCTCGTATCCTTTCGCCCTCAGCCTGAATTCCATCAGCTCGAGCAACAAGGGATCATCATCGCAGATCAGAACTCTTGCTTTCGCTCCATCCACCAGTCCTGCTCCGGTTCCGTCGCCCCCCGGAGTGATCAACCCATGAATCGACATCCGCCAAGTGGTCCATGCCAGAAATTCCGCGCAGCTTTCCCCGCGCCCGCCGACGCCGCGCGATCCTAGATAAAGCTGATTCGCGACGGTTGCATTTCGATACAATCACTAGATGAATATCGGCGCATGGTATAGGAGCCGTAAACGGCAAACCGCGCTTGCCGACAGCTTCTTGCCGTAACCTTGCCCTGGCTTGCCTAGGCTGGGCCATCGCGCTGCAGGAGCAGCTTCCTCACTTCACCTGCAAGCGCCAGCGGATCGAAGGGTTTGGCAATAACCCCCACGGCTCCCATGGCGAGATAGCGCTGTACCTCATGCGTCTGGGTGCGCGCCGTGATGAACACCACGGGGATTGAGGCCGTCAGCGGCGAATCGGCCAGGCGCCTCAGCGTTTCCGGCCCATCCATATCCGGCATCATCACATCGAGCAGGATGAGGTCGGGCTGCCAATCGGCGGCATTGGTTAGCGCCTCGATGCCCGAAGGGCAGGATTGCACCTCGAATTCCAGATCGAGCTCGAGCGACATCTGGGCGATTTCGCGGATATCGTTCTCGTCATCCACATACAGGATCCTTGCCGGCATCATCGTCACTCCTTGCCAGGGGTCGGCGCGCTGCCGTCGCGAGAAGCGGTCAGCATGCTTCTGACCAGCTTCGCGACGTCGATTTCGGAGGCCCTGGTCTTGGTCATGATCGCCTGCACCCGGTCGCCGAGTTTCTGGTCGAGTTCCGCCGCCGAAAACACGATGACCGCGGTCTCGAGCGGCAGATCGACGAGGAGGTCGAGGCCAGATCCGTCGGGAAGTGCGATGTCCAAGATGACCAGGTCGAAGCGATGGCGAGCGACCGCCTGCCGGGCTTGCTGCAGCGTCTTTGCGGATGTGATCGAGACGCTCGAACCCAGCCCCTCCGACATCACCGCAAGCACGCCCTCATCGTCTTCGACATGCAGAATCTGCGGCTTCGGCTCGATCCTGCGGCCGACGATCTTGGCGAGAGCGGCGTGAAGCCGTTTCGAATCCACCGGCTTCTCCAGCCAGTCGACGATGCCGACGGCGCTGCCGTTCAGCGAGCGCCTGGCCTCGTCGGCGACAGCGGAGATGACGATGACCGCAATGTCGGAATTGGCCGGTGATGCCCTGATCTCGTAGAAGAGCTTGATGCCGGATTCCTCCGCTAGCTTGATGTCGAGCGTCAGCGCCACGTAGTCGCGGGAGCTCAGGAGCGCCTTGGCGGTGTCGATATCGGGCGCGACGTCGCTGGAAAAGCCTTCAGCATCGAGAAGTGCTGCGATCACCGCAGCGACGTCGGGCTCGTCCTCGCAGATGAGGACACGCAGGCGGCCATCGCGCTTGCGCGCCCGGCGCTCGACCAAAACCGGCTTCTCGGCCTGCCTGTGCGCTTCGGGAAGCTCGACGTGAAACGCTGTTCCCTTGCCTTCCTCGGTTTCGAAGGAAACGGCGCCGCCCAGCTTTTCGGCGATAGCCTTGACGATGCTCAAGCCCAGGCCGGTGCCGCCTATCTTACGCGTGCTGGAGGCGTCCGCCTGCTCGAACTTGCCGAATAGGCGGCTGCGGAACGCCTCGGGGATGCCGGCGCCCTGGTCCACCACGGAGATGCGCAGCATGTCGCGGTCATGACGCTGGAGTTTCACCGTGACGGTGCCATCGGTGTGCGAGAACTTGATCGCATTCGACAGCAGGTTCGCCATCACCTGATGCAGGCGATCCGGATCGATGTTGGCCTCGGCGCGCGGGGCATCGTCGACCAGAACGATCCTGATCCGACTGTCGGCCATGTAGTTGGAACTGGCGGCAATGGCCTGCTCCAGGACCTGACGGACCGGCATCTGCTTGATCTTGAAGGTGATCACGCCTGATTCGATCTTCTCCATATCCAGGATGTCGTTGATGAGAAGAACCAGCCTTTCGCTATTGGTGTGGGCGATGTTGACGAGATTGGCGGCCTTGGGCGGCAGTTCGCCCGCCACGCCGGCCGCGATCAGACCAAGCGAGCCGCGGATGGAGGTCAATGGGGTCCGCAATTCGTGGCTGACCGTGGAAATGAAATCGTTCTTGAGCTGGGCGGTGCGCTTCTGCTCGGTGATGTCGCGGTTGTAGGTGATGACGCCGGCGATCTTGCCGGCCTCGTCGCGGAAAGGCGTTTTCAGCGTGTAAAGCCAGCCCTGCCTGCCGTCCGGCAGGAGAGCGGGCTGGTCGATGCGCAATGTCTGCCCGGCCTCCAGCGCGCCCGTTTCATCCTGCCTGAAGCGCTCGGCCACGTCCTTGGGGTAGAAATCGAAATCCGTCTTGCCGATAAGGTCCTCGACCGAGGTGGCGCGCACCAGTTCGGCGGTGGCTGGATTGGCCGCGATGAAGCGGCCGTCGACATCCTTCATGTTGAGGCTATCCGGCAGCTCGCGGACCATGGCCCGGTAGATCATGTTGGACATCGCGAGATCACGCCGCCGCTGCTGGCGATCGAGCAGCACGCTGATGATGAAGGTGCTGAGGAAGCGGAACACCAGCGACGGGAGCGTGCTCTGCTGCACAAAGCCGGCGACGACTTGCGGGGGGATGACCAGAAGGGTGATGAGCCCGGCAAGCGCGACCGACACGCCGAGGCCGAATATATCGAGGATGGTGCGCGACCGGGCCGCAACGATGCGGTGCCATGCCAGACCGACGACGGCGGTGATCAGGATGCTCATGACGCCGACGCTGGCACCCTGCCCGCCAAGATAGAGCCGATAGGCAATGGAGCCGGCGGTAGCGATGAACATCGCCGGCCACCCGCCGAAGAACGCGGCGGCGCCGACGAAAGCGGCGCGCAGATCGACGACGAAGCCGGAGACGGACAGAGCCGTCGCCATAGAAATGATCGCGCCCACGCACATGACCACGCCGAGAAGCAGCGACTGTGCCCGCTGCCGGAGACGCCCCGTGAAGTCCGCCACAAGATCCCACGCGACGATCAGGATGGAGACCAACGCAAGATTGGCGAGGAGTGAGTGCCAGATCTCGGTCATGACTTTCCGGCTCCTTTTCGCCGATAGATATCGGCAAAACCTATCCAAGGTCTAAAGAGGGTGCGCGCCAGCCGTCGGTGTCGGAGTGATGGCCCCCGACGCGACGATATGGCAGACGTCTAGTTGCTGCGCGCTGCTCGAGCATCAAGTCGTCGCAAGGTCTGTGTTAATCGACCGTTTCAATGATGAAGGCAGCGCCATCGACGCTCACCTCACCGAGAAGTTCTCCGTCGAACTGACGGAGATGCTTTACTCGAAGGAGTACCGGTTACGGAACATCCTCGGACTGCACTACCAGGCGGCGGCCATCGCCGAGTACGCCGAGAGGCGCGAATATACCATCGTCGAAACCTATAAAGACGCTAGAAAAAGCGGCCTAAGTCTAAGGGCCGTGACGGACTCAAGCAGTTGCTGGCCGATGTCGTGACCGGCCAAAAGACTTTCTCGGCGATCCTCGTTATGTTGTCTTTAATCTTGCACCCGCTGTTCCCGGTGGCGAAGAGCAAAGGCCAACGCGCCGCCCACAGCTGCAGCTCTGCTTGCGCCGTTATATAAGATAAGCCTAATGTAGTTAATGATCCGGCTATTGAGAAGGGACGGCAGCGCCCTCGGGTTGGGCACTATCTTAGCCACCGCCTGCACTTTCGGGATGCCGCCGGCATCGGCCCATGACATCTGGTATGAAAAGCAGTGCTGCCAAGACGAGCATTGTGAGCCGATCCCAGATGGCGCGGTGCGCGAAACAAGGAAGGGCTTCAAAATGCCCTCCGGTGAGTTGCTGCCTTACGCGGACAACAGGGTGCGTCGATCACACGACATGCGTTTCCATTGGTGCCATACCCAAAAAGCAACGGCAAACCGGCATCGTGAAGTGCAACCTGGCCCCGACAGCACAATCTGCCTATACGTGCCGCCTAGGTCCTTCTAACTCTCTGTCCATCATACCACTCTGGCTTCGTCACCGAAGATTTCTCCGGGTGCGTTCAACTTAGAGGCTGACTGAAAAAGAAGTTGGATGATTTCAATCGGTTGTGATTCCGTTGGGTTGCGAAGCTCAATGGAGATCACGATGGCTTGGACTGAAACCACCCGCGCGCAGTATCGGCGCGAATGCCTGCGCTATGCAAGCGATCTTACCGACGCGGAATGGGCGTTGATCGCACCCTTTCTGCCGGCGGGGTCAAAGCGGGGGCGACCGAGAAAGACCAACCTGCGCGCGGTGGTGGAGGCGATCCTGTACATGGCCTCGACCGGCTGCCAATGGCGCGCGATCCCGAAGGACTTTCCGCCCTATTCGACGGTGCAGGGCTACTTCTACGCCTGGTCGCACGGAGGCTTGCTGGCGCATATCAACCATATGCTGGTCATGGCCCTGCGCGAGATGGTCGGGCGTGAGGCCAGTCCGACGGCGGGCGTCATCGATAGCCAGTCGGTGAAGACCATCGAAAGCGGCGGACCGCGAGGCTTTGATGCGGGCAAGAAGATCAAAGGCCGCAAGCGCCACGTCGTCACCGACACCGAGGGCCATCTGGTCGGCCTGCAGGTTCACCCCGCCGACATCCAGGATCGCGATGGCGCACCAGACGTGCTGACCTCGATCCGGTCGCTCTATCCGTGGCTGCGCCACATCTTCGCGGACGGCGGCTACGGCGGCAACAAGCTCCGCGACGCCATGGCCGCGCTGGGTCAGTGGAGCTTCGAGATCATCAAGCGCTCCGACACCGCCAAGGGCTTCGAGCTTCTGCCCCGCCGATGGGTGGTCGAACGAACTTTCGCCTGGCTCGGGCGATGCCGCCGGCTTGCCAAGGACTTCGAAGTAACCATCCAAAGCGCTACAGCCTGGATCCTCGTCGCCCACATCCGCCGCCTCACACGCCGGTTGGCGAGCGGGTTGAAACCCGCCCGGCAATTGTGAGTCAGACTCTTAGAAAGTCCATTTCGACCGAGGTCGAAGGCCTGACCAGCCTGTTCTTCGCCACCGGGCCAGACCGTCGGGCTTGTAGACACACCGGCCTTTCTTGATTTGACCTTTCAGGACGGTAGGCACATGCTTCCGGTAAAGGGCTTCGACTATTGAAAAGTTAGGCGGATCGCATGGTCCTCTCCAGCCCTCTCCAGAGCCGCGTTGGATCTTCCCGTTCGCTTCGACCGCCCGGGCCGAAAGGCTTGCCTTTCCTCGGAGATCTGGTCGCTTTCGGCAGAGACGAGCTCGGTTTCATCACTGAAACCGCACGTCGATATGGCGATCTCGTTTGGCTCAATCTTGCCGGATGGCCCGCTCTTCTGGTCAGCGATGTGGAGGCTATCGAGACAATCCTCGTCAAAGATCATGACAATTATATCAAACATCGGCTCGCGTTGCGCCATGTAAAGGCGCTGTGGGTGAGGAGATCGTTGCCTGCGAAGCCGCTGGCGTGACGCCGATCGTGCTCAAGCCTTTAACCTCAGGGCGAAGGCGGACGGGCGCTTTGGCAAGCAGGACTTCATCTATCAGCCTGAAACCGACACCTATCGTTGCCCAGCAGGCGAACAACTGATCTGGCGGCCGCGAAAAGTCGTTGATCAACCTGTCGAGTTCAACGGGCACGGTTGGTGTCGAGGTCATCGGTCCTGACTCTCCTACGGCATCACTGTCGCGATTGCAGTGCGATATCCACATGCTTTATGGCATGCTCGGAGGTCTTAGAATACCTGCGACATATCAAACGCTTACAGTGTCAAACCTACTCGAAATGGTCCGTTGATTCTGCTGGATTTTCTTCGAAATTGTCAAACCTCAATTTCGGCCTGGTCGAGCTGTGCAGCACTCCCGACCGCGAGCAAGCCCCTTCCCTCCCGATCCGCCCGACGATGCTTCCGCTGTGCAGGAAGAGTGCATCTGCTGGTCGGGGGCCGGCGACGATTCCGATCGGGACAAACCAGCGGCCCGGCCCAATACCGTCCCGCGGTGCTGCCGTTGGTGGTAGCTTGGCCCTTCCGCGGTTGTCCTCTTGGCCGCTCCGGCCCACCGCTTGTTGCTTGTCTGCAACACACGGTGAGATTGCGCGCTCCGGCTTGTCGGTTGCATTCCGTGGGGCAGTTTTTCTGATACATTGAGCCTATCGAACCTGGTGGGGACACAGAAATGAAATTTGTTTTGGCAGCCGCAATTCTCGGCGCAACGCTCACGTCGGCGATGGCGGCAGATGTGGTCCAAGAGCTTCCAGTTGCTTCCACGTATGATTGGACGGGCGGCTATGTCGGCGGCCAGATCGGTTACGCCTGGGGGAGAGACCACATCCAAGACGAAAACCTCGCTGACGGGTCCACCGATTACTCGGATAAATTCAAGATGCGGGGGGTGACCGGTGGTGTTTTTGCCGGCTACAATATGCAGTGGGGCAGCGTTATCGGCGGCATTGAAGGTGACGTCCAGGCCTCCGGGATTATCGGCCACAACCCGGACTGGCCATTCGGCACTGACGACAACACCCGTATCAACGCCCAAGGCTCATTGCGCGGGCGCTTGGGCTATGCCTTCGACAACTGGCTGCCCTATGTCACCGGTGGCTTGGCGGTAGCGCATATCCGCACGAAGTTCGAAGATGGCGGAGCAACGGATTCCGAGTCGCAAGTCAAGGCTGGCTGGACGATTGGTGCTGGCGTCGACTACGCCTTCAGCAGTAATTGGTTCGGCAAGGTCGAATATCGTTACACCGACCTGGGCAAGATCACCACGGCTACCGACAACACTGATCCAGGCTGGGAAGAGCACGAAAAAATCAAGCTAAACGAGGTCAGGATCGGCATCGCCTATAAGTTCTGATTGAGCAGCGCCTTGAATGCAGTTCTTACGCCGTTCCGGCATATGAAAGCCCCGCGAAATTCCGCCGCCTCCGTCGGGGTTCGAGTGCAACCGAGTTTACTGGCGCTGACTCTTAAACTCGCCAGTGAGCATCCGATCTTGGTCGCAATATCTTTCAACGGTTCTTTACTAAGATATCCATGAAGAATTACCTTGCGACGGGCTTGCTTTTGAGCTTTGCGTTCATTTCGGGGGCTCCTCAACTACGCGTTCACAACACGCGATTCTATACGAATCAAATTGAAGATTGTCGTTGGCTTCACATCCAGAAACGTATCTCGGAATGCATTTTTTAAGATTTCTTCATGCCGCCAAGCTGCCGATAATATTCCTGCTCACCTGTTTCCAACACCACACAGCCCTCGCACGAAGGGCAAGATTAATAACGAGCGAGACGGCGAGATAGAAAGGTGGCATAGGGGTGGTCGCCGACCTGGACGACAGTAAGGACCGGTCGCCAGGTCGACTGTTATCGCTTATACAGGAATTCCCCCGCGTGCGCGCAAGCGCGCAAGGGGTACTGCAATCGCTAGTGAGGCCGATACGCGCACCAGCTCGGCCCAACAGCGATGCTAATTGTGGTAAGAAAGTTTTTAGGGTGGGGCATCCCATTCTCTGCCAGATGCGATTCCGGCGCACCCGCATCCCCTCACGTGCAATTTTTTTGATTGCCTTTGATTTCTCCGAAAATCAAACCTGCTTTTTTGCCTCTCACCCGTATATAGCGTGACAGAGCGACCTTTGCTGCGTTGGGGAAGATGAAGACCGGCCTCGCCGGAACCGCGCCTCGAGCGCACCAAGCCTCCTTCGGATTTATTCTTTACCCGCTCCGCGCATCGCATCATGGGACTACCCGGCCTGCCAGCCGGAATTCAAACCTGGGGAATTCTCAACATGAATACCGAAACCGGCGGCATGCGTGCGGTGCACTGGCCGGCCAAAAAAAGATCCAGCCGCAGCGCTTGCCGTGCTGCAAGAGATCGCGACACCATCGCCGAAACGCGTACGGAAGACGCGCAGGGTTATCTTAACCCGCGAGACGCCAATCCCGATGACGCCGAGACGCATGACGTGCCAGGCGACGAGGTGACGTCTGAAACTATGGTGGAGCCGGCACAGGATGGGCTCGACGAAACCCAAGGGGACATTCATGGTCTTCTGTCGGGAAAAATCAAGAAGAATGTTTGGCAGAAATTTCTGAGCGGGAATTAGAGAACCAAGCACGGAGCGAGCCTCTGTACTCTTTCGCTTTGACGCTCAGCCAGCCCGCTAAGGGACTTCTTCCGTCGGCCCCTGTTTGGCCCGATCAATAGCCGCAAGTAATGACTGTAGGTTGGCGGCAGTTCTGGTTCGACCGCCAGATTTAAGAACGTTTGTACGTGATGACGATAGCCCTTCGGAACGGATCAGTTTCCGAAACGCTTCGGAGACAGACTGATGGTCTGCTTTGTTGCTCGTTGTCACGTTCGGGAAGTCCGTCCCAATGATCCGTAACTCGCCCGCAACGAACGGGTTCCATCAGGAGGTCGGAATAGTTGGTAGAAATTTCTGAGCGGGAGATCGGATAGGCTGGCTCGCGCGAAGACCCCCCGTGCCCCCTTCGTTTGCCGCAGCATTAACCTCGCTCTTTGAACTGAAATTCGTGTCTATCTAGCGTCGGCGTTGCACATCGTGAACGTTGGAATGCTTCTGTCCAATGTTTGCTCACGCTGTGATGCCAACGGGCAGGCTCTTGCGGCAGGGTGCCGCAAGGCGAATGAAACGCCGGCCCAGTTCAACCCGCGCGACGTCCTTCAAAGCTGGGGGGATCGATCTTCACCAAGCGGTCTGCGGCCTCGACCGCAGTTCGTATCCTGCTGCACAGCGCGAGATTTTCCGCCAGCATTTCTTCAGTGCGTTGAAGCGCGAGCTCGGTCCGGTGGATGCGCTGCCTGGCATTGGCAACTTCCGATGTCAAAAGATCGGCCGCCATCCCGTGGCCGTGGGGTTCCATAGTGTCCGTGTCCATGGGTTTCTAATACATGGGGGGCGATATCGTTCCCTGATGTCGGGCGAAACGGCGGGCCGCAGAAAAGCGCGATGGGCCGAATGACCAATGCGCGCCGTGTCAAAACAGCGCCGGCAACAGGCGAACGGCTTCGGCCGCTCTAGATCCCACGGGCAGAGGCGATCACGGTCCAGAGGGCCATTGATCTGTTCAGGCACGACTACAACGTAAGCGAAGACACACTCGGGCGGCTGGTGATCAAGCACCGTCTTCACAACCAGACAATGCCCGGTGCTCCGTGGAGAATAAGCCCTCCCGGTTTGGCTATGGCGCTCGCCGGCGATGATGACGCGCTTGCGCGGTTGAGGCGGGACGATCGCGAGCATCCGGACGTAACTCGGTATTTCAA
The DNA here is from genome assembly GCF_040319815.1 of Mesorhizobium sp. M0854. Classification (NCBI taxonomy): domain Bacteria; kingdom Pseudomonadati; phylum Pseudomonadota; class Alphaproteobacteria; order Hyphomicrobiales; family Phyllobacteriaceae; genus Mesorhizobium; species Mesorhizobium sp. M0854. The sequence continues at coordinate 6,896 of NZ_JAMYOL010000046.1, read as the reverse complement.
GCGGCTCGGCATCCCGCGACCCTGACCTGTTATCAAAAGTTATGGTCGCGGCGACTGTCTAAAATAGACATTAAGTAGATGTCGCGGCCCGACAGGGCCCCACACATGCCCATACGTGCGGAATTTCTCGACGAGGCCGCGCGTGCGAACTCTTGCCTCGAAACAGGGGCCGGAGATACTCCAGCCTTCTCGCGCAAGCATTCGGCGTCTCCGCATGATCGACGCACGATGTTTGCACAACAGCCGCTGCAAGAGTGATGCACGATGGACAGTGGTGGGGCACGCGTTGACGAGATGTCAAGCGTTCAGGATTTTCGCTTCCTTGGCGGCGCTGAGAAATGCCACGCGCGCTACCTCCGGTGCGCTGCCGCCGCCGAGCACCTTCATGCATGCCATACGAGCCTGGATGCGGCGGCCGGTTTCTCCAATGGGCCAGCGGTAAAGCAGCATTTCGGCGGCTTCGCGGGTGCTCGAAACACTGACTTTGCCCGAGGACAGCAAAACGGTCACGGGCTCTTCGAACGTGCCGACGTCTCGTTCGCAGGTCATATGCTGGTCTCCTTTCGCAACCTCCCAAGACCTTACGGGTGAACCCTCCGTTCCGTTGCGTCACGTTTGTCCCGGTGGGCGAACATTCTGTGAGGATGGGACCTCGTCCAGAGCGCGGGCTTGATCGCTCAGACTGGACTCGCTAACGCGTTGCGGTCCTCAAATAGCGAGAACCGTCCTTATCGCTACGGGCCACTTGCCGGCGCAGGCATCCGCAGACGGAAGTCAATACTCATTTCTGGGGATGGAAATCTCGCGTGCAGATCGGCGAAGCTGGGCAAGAGGAGTGATCGTCATGACCGTTCTTGCCCATAGCCTCGCCAGCGACCCCAACGGAACGTGGCGGGTCGTCTTCTTGCCTGAAGAGCTGCATCTCTATGTGGAGATCAATCGGCTAGGCGCCGGCACAAATCCCGTTGACTGGATGAGCCTCGACGACTTCCTTGCACGGCGCCCAAAAGATGCTCTCCACCAGCGGGCGCGCGACAGACTGGTCTCGCTTATTTGCAAGGCGCTTGACACACCGACGTTTGCTCAAACTGAGGGTCGGGAGTCGCGAGCGCAAGAGCGAACCGTTGCTGCCTTGCGCATCGCCCTCTAGGCCGCCGGCGTCGAGTTCATCCCGGAGAACGGCGCCGGCGCCGGCGTGAGGCTCCGCAAACCTTAGTTTAGCACTACTTTGGCAGTTTTTTAGTTCTGGGAGCGTTTTGAGGATTCCCAAGAGCGGTTTTGCGTTATTCATGAGAGGTCGGCTGTTGGAGGGGCCGGCCATGAACAGGGATTGGCAACTCGATCTGGAGCGGTGGCTTGAGCCGTTCGTCTCGGCGTTGAGGCACAAGACGCGTGCGCGGATGTGTCCGGCCTATATTGCTGGCCTGATTGGCCCTGGGGATCGCAAGAGCGTCCAACCGATGGCGGCGCGCCATGCAGGCATCAACTATGACCAGCTGCACCACTTCATCGCGAGCGGCGTGTGGGATGCTGCGCCGCTGGAGAAGGTGCTGCTCGCGGAGGCCGACAGACAAGTTGGCGGGAACGATGCGTGGCTGATCGTGGACGACACCGCGCTCCCCAAGAAGGGGCGCCACTCGGTCGGCGTCGCGCCGCAATATGCCTCGGCGCTTGGCAAGAACGCCAACTGCCAGACGCTGGTGTCGCTGACGCTGGCCTCTGGCGAAGTGCCGGTCATGGTGGGGCTGCGGCTGTTTCTGCCCGAGAGCTGGACTTCCGATCCCGCCCGGCTCGACCGTGCCGGTGTGCCCGAGGACCATCGTGCCTACAGGACCAAGCCCGAAATCGCGCTGGCCGAGATCGACCGGGCTCGCGCAGCCGGCTTACGCTTTGGCTGCGTGCTCGCCGATGCCGGATATGGTTTGAGCGCCCCCTTCCGGCAGGCGCTCACCGAGCGCGGCCTTACCTGGGCCGTCGGTATCCCGTTCAAGCAGAAGGTCTATGCCGCCGACGTGGCGATGATCTTCCCGGTTGCCGGACGCGGCCGCCCGCGCCGCCGGCATATCCCCGATGTGAAGTCGATGACCGCGCAGGCGATGCTGGAAAAAGCCCAATGGCGGACGGTCAGTTGGCGGCGTGGCACCAAAGGCCGCCTCTCGGCGCGCTTCGCCGCTGTCCGTGTCCGGGTTGCAGATGGCCCACCCCAGCGCATCCGCGACATGGGCGCTCAGCATCTGCCCGGCGAGGAGGTCTGGGTGATCGGCGAGCACCGCTCGACCGGCGAGCGCAAATACTACCTCTCCAACTTGCCCGCCGACACCCCGCTCAAGCAGATCGCAGGCGCCATCAAGGCGCGCTGGGTCTGCGAACAGGCGCATCAGCAGCTCAAGGAGGAACTTGGCCTCGACCACTTCGAGGGGCGCTCATGGACGGGTCTGCACCGACACGCGCTGATGACGATGATCGCCTATGCGTTCCTGCAATCTCGCCGCCTCAAACAAGCGGGAGGGGGAAAAAAGAATCCTCGGCCCACCGCCCCAACCGAGCCTACCCGCCGTCAGGCAAGCCATCCTCTCCGCGCTCGCGCAGCCGCCCCCAATCCGTTGTCCCCACTGCCGCAGAACCCTCTCCGCTAAAAATCTGCCAAAGTAGTGTTAGGCCGTAGACTCATTACTGCGCAGCCACACACCTGCTTTTCGCCATCGGACGAAGCGGTTGCAACACGTGGTGCGCGGGCCATAGCCATGAGGCAGGTCGCGCCATGGGGCACCGGAGCGCAGCACACAGAAGATGCCGTTCAGCACGCGCCGATCATCAACACGCGGCACACCTCTGGCTTGTTGGATAGCAGCGGCTCGATCACCATTCAAGGTCTGTCAGACCATATCGGCTCATGGTGAGCCCTGAATCAGAATCCGGCCCGGATGTGGAGTGTCAGTAGGACGTTTCGTTCGTCACCTGTCACCTTATCGAGCAGTGAAGGAAATGCATCGCACATTGCGGCGAACGTGCTCCGCAGGGATTTCCGGCAGAAGCTCTTGGTTGCGGTCGGGCCGAGCAAGGGGCGAGCTTCTTGCCGGGCCTGCGCCAACACCAGAGTGAGTTCAGGGTCCAAGACAAGCTGTAGAATCTCGCCTGCTTCGAATGCTTCCCCTAACCACACAAAAACTCATTGCCCGACCGCCTGTGCCGATGATCTCCGGGGATACGCCACGACGCCTGCTTGATTTATGCGGGAGTCTCCCGACTACGTTGCTGGATGGGTGGCACGCCACAAATTGAAACGGTTTTGATCGAGATGATTGTCCAAGCTGCAGATTTTCCAGCGGCCAGCTTCGATTGCGTAGCAGGCGACTGCGCCGATAAATCTGGAGCCCGAATACTCTTCAATGTTCGCGTGACAGCCATGCGGATGTTCAGCGAATTGTCGCGATCGCGAGCAAATCGGACGGGGGGATGACTCCTCTGCTTCTGCTGCTGGAATCGTACGGGAACGTCGATCAAGATCCATGAGGTGCCGGTTGAGGACTACCCATTGGTAGTCTCCATCGCCGATTGGGCCAATCAGCCCTTCACTCGCAAGCCATTACCACGTCAATGTCGAGGTTACCCTGCTCCTGGACGCCGTCGCATCGGAAGCACGGCCGGATTAGCTGAATTGCGGACTCAGCCGATGTTAGCAGGGCTTACGCGTTATGAACGGGGCCCCACTCCTCTTGCTGCTTTGCGCATTCCACACTGCCATTTATGCGACTTTCGAAGCACAAACCATGAACACTGCGGCCGCGTGGTTATTGATTTCCAATCGCCACTTAGTCGGCTTGCAGGTGCCGGCAGACTCGAAGGTATACCAGCGGCAATGTTACTTCGACTACGAACGATGGTGGTGGCTGAACTGCACAACGATAGCCGCAAGATATCGGAAACTGCAGTTGAGCGTTCGGTCTATTGTCGATAGGCTCAGTTGCTGGATTCGGGGGTAAGCTGCAAGTGACGTCGGTTTTTGTCGCATACGCCTCCGGTAATCAGTTCCATGGTGATATGATTGTCGCAGCCTGCAAATCGGCTTCAACTTCCGATCGATCAATAACGCCATGGTCGACACTTGACACGTCGGGCTCACCAGTTGCGCGGTCGGTGGAAAGCTGGATCGAAGGCGCCGACGCTTTCATTGCCGACATCTCTCTCGTCAATCACAACGTGACCTACGAGCTGGGATTTGCGATCGGATTGCAAAAGCCCACGCGATTGATCCGCTCGACCCACATGGACTTCCAACCGGTCAAAGCGATCGGCTTGCTAGATACCTTGGGCTATGACGGCTACGACTATGATCACGTTCTTGTTCGCACCCTGTCGAAACGCGACGAAACGACCCGCTGGGCTGAACTGGCTAAAAATAAGGATCAGCCGGTTTTCATCCTTCAACTTCCGACCCCTACTGAATCCACCCTACGGACGACCAGCGCCGTAAAGAAGATTGCGCGGATCAAATTCCGCAACTTCAATTCGAGCGAGATCAGCCGACTAAACGCCAGCGAGGCCTATGAACAAGTGGCTTCCTCGTTCGGCATCATCGCTTTCTGGATGGAAGGTGACAGCGAGCAGGCTGCTCGCAACAACCAAAGAGCGGCGTTCATTTACGGCATTGCCCGCGGTCGCAACATTCCGGCATTGTTAATAGCTCACCAGAAGTCCAGCCTTCCTCTGGACCTACAGGACCAAGCCGACCGGTGGTGGAAACTAGGGGACATCGATGAGATCATAGGCGCTTTCAGGTTGCGCGTGGCAGACGTTGCCAACGAGTTCGTCTCGATTAAGCCAGATCACGAAAACCTGCTTGAACGATTGAGTTGCGGCGATCCTGTAGCCGAGAATGAAGCAACTTCGCTTGCAGACCATTTCCTAGAGACCGACGGCTATCAGCGAACTCTACTCGGCGAAGCCAACGTTCTGGTCGGCAGGAAGGGAAGCGGCAAGACAGCGGTTTTCCTACAAGTAAGAGATCGCACTAGAGCGAATAAGGCAAACATCGTCATCGACTTAATTCCAGACGGTTACCAACTCATCAAGATGAAAGAGTTTATCTTGGATAAGCTCAGCTTCGGTACTCGAAAGGAAGTTATCGCTGCTTTTTGGGAATACGTACTGTGGCTCGAAATCACCTACAAGCTGTTGGAGAAGGATGAAACGAGGGCGTTGCGCGACATGCGTCTTCTCCAGGGCTACAACAAGCTCAAGGCCCTATTTGAGGCGCGTGTCGACACAGGAACCGGGGACTTCTCCGAACGACTGAAACGACTGGCACAAAACGTTGTCGACCGGTTTCGCAGCAGCGCCATCGTTGACGTTGAACTTCACCAACTGGATTCATCCAAGGTGCTAGAGGCCATCTATGGGCAGGACGTCCGAGAACTCCGAGAGACCGTTCTTGAGTACCTTCGCCTCAAGGGTTTCGTTCTATTCCTCTTCGACAATCTCGACCGCTTTTGGACGCCCGGGGGCTTCACCGACGACGATGCCCTGATAGTGGTCGGGCTGACCGAGTCAATGCAGGAGATCGCACGGAAGTTCCGTCGGAAGTCGCTTGAATTTAGGTGGGCCATTTTTATTCGAAGCGACGTATACGAGTTCCTAATACGCGGGATGGCGGACTACGGAAAGTTGGCTGTCCAAAGCATTGAATGGTCCGATCGCAGCTTGATGAAGGCCCTTTTCGAACAACGCCTCCAGTCGAGTGTCTCCGCCATTGGCGAGTCTTGGAGTTCGCTGTGGGGTCGTGCTTCCGTGGCGACGGTAAACGGGCGCCCTGTCCTCGATTTCCTGATCGACGGCTGCCTTATGAGACCCCGCTATCTTATCCGTCTTTTCGAGACAGCACGTCGTCGCGCCCTGACGTTTGGGCGCAACAAGATGGAGGAAGAGGACTACGTCGTCGCATTGAGGGAGCTAGGATGGCAGGTGTTGGAAGATTTGGACCGCGAGATCGCCGATCTAGTCCCGAACGGATCGGACCTACTCTTTGAAATTCTACAGCATCGCGATGGACTGACGGCGGCAAAGTTCCGGTACATAGCGGCAAAGCAGATGAAGACGCCGGACAACGTGGAGAAGCTGCTCGACGTCATGCTCTGGAATGGCAGCGTCGGAGTTTTGGACAATGGCGCTCCAAAATACATCTTCGACTCGGGATATAAGCGCCAGTATTTGGCGGCCTTGGTCAAGGCAAACGAGGGTGTCCAGCTCACCCTGCATCCCACTCTCGTTGCCGCCTTGGGCTCTGCGGTTTAGATCGGCAGAGCCCACCATCGCCGTGCTCGGTAAGGCTCAGGGCCGAACGCGGATCACTCCGGTATCGCATCGGATCGATAAACAGTAAGCGGGCAGCTGAGGCCGTTCAGCGCTGGTAATTCCATGGCATGAGGGCGTCGATATCGCTGTTTGGCCAGCCATTGGCAATGCGCTCGAGGGTCAGGGTGAGCCAGGCGTGTGGATCGACCTGATTCATCTTGGCGGTGGTCAGCAGGGTTGCGATGGTGGCCCATGTCCGTCCGCCGCCGTCGCTGCCCGCGAAGAGGCTGTTCTTTCGGGTAATTGTCTGCGGCCGGATGGCGCGCTCGACGGTGTTGGAGTCGATTTCGATGCGGCCGTCGGTGAGGAAGCGCTCGAGCGCGCCACGCCGGCCGAGCGCATAGCGGATCGCCTCGGCGGGCTTCGATTTTCCCGACAGCTTGGGCAGCTCCTTTTCCCACAGCGCAAAGAGAGCGGCAACGATGGCGGCGGATTTCTCCTGACGCGCAGTAATCCGTACTGCCGGGTCCTGGCCGCGTACGGCCTCCTCGGCGGCCCACAGTGGGGCCATCTGCGCCACCGTCTGCGAGGCGATAACGGAGGAG
>NZ_JAMYOL010000045.1:7500-26672 GCF_040319815.1 Mesorhizobium sp. M0854 | reverse complement strand
CCCGGACAGCCCCCGCCCCCAGCCGCCCCACCCCGCCCCCCCCCCCCCCCCCCCCGCCCGCGCGCAACTACACCCCCCCCCCCTGCCCAACCCCCGCCCCCGGGCGGCCCCCCGGCCGCCCCCGCGCCCGTCTTTAGCCCCCCCGAAGTCTTGGCACCCCCCGAAAACGGCAATTCGAAATTCAGCGGTGCCATCACCGCACGTCCGTTGACAAGCTTGCCGTCGATGAGGTTCATCGGCGGCGAGCCGACGAAGCTTGCCACGTAGGTGTCGCGCGGATTGTTGTAGATCTCGTACGGCGTGCCGGTCTGGACGATGCGGCCATGGTTGAGCACGCCGACCTTGTCACCCATCGACATCGCCTCGATCTGATCGTGCGTCACGAACAGGAAGGTGGCGCCAAGCTGCATCTGCAGGTTCTTCAATTCGGTGCGCAGCGCTTCGCGCAATTTGGCGTCGAGCGCCGACAACGGCTCATCCATCAGGAATACCCTCGGCTTGCGCACGATGGCGCGGCCGATCGAGACGCGCTGCATCTCGCCGCCTGAAAGCCGGTCGGTCTTGCGGTCGAGTAGATGCTCGATCCGCAGCGTCCTGGCGGCGCGGTCGACGCGATCCTTGATCTCGGCATCGGGCAGCCGGCGGATTTTCGGCTTCAGCGGAAATTCGAGGTTTTGGCGTACGGTATAGCGCGGGTAGAGTGAATATTGCTGCAGCACCAGCGCCACGTCGCGCTCCGCCGCGCCCCAATCGGCGACATCGACGCCGTCGATCAAGACCTGACCTTCGCTCGGTTTTTCCAGGCCGGCAATCATGCGCAGCGTCGTCGTCTTGCCGGCGCCGGTCTCGCCGAGCAGGACGAAGAACTCGCCATCGGCGATGTCGAGATCGAGCCCGGTCAAGGCGGTGTGGTTGCCGAATTTCTTCGAGATGTTCTTGAGCTGGATGTGGGCCATCAGAGTCTCACTCCCAGCGATTTGCCGCTCGCCGTGTCGAAGAAATGCGCCTGGCCGGGATCGATTCTGACGAAGACTCTTTCGCCGGGGCCGCCGATGAAGCCGCTCTTGGTGCGCGCACGCAGCATCTTGGAGCCGACCTTGAGGTCGACGATGTCGAAGGAGCCGAGCGGCTCGACGATCTGCGTCTCCACCGGCAAGAACCCTTCGGCTGCTTCGCGGCGGACGAGGACGCCTTCCGGCCGGATGCCGAGCGCGAGTTGGCCGCCGGCATGGCCGTTGAGCTTCGACAGCAAGGCGCGCGGGAATTCGAAACCGGCGGCCGCATCGCCGACGGTGACTGAGGCCGACGAGGCTTTCTCGGTCACCGAAGCGTCGGCGACGTTCATCACCGGGCTGCCTACAAATTGCGCGACGAAAAGGTTCGCCGGATGCGAATAGACCTCGTCCGGCGAGCCAACCTGCTGCAGCACACCTTCATGCATGATGACGATGCGGTCGGCGAGGCTCATCGCCTCGATCTGGTCGTGGGTGACGTAGATGCTGGTCGAGCCCTGCTTGATGTGCAGCCGCTTGATCTCGGCCCGCATCTCCTCGCGCAGCTTGGCATCGAGCGCCCCGATCGGCTCGTCCATCAGCATCGCCTTCGGCCGCCGCACCAAGGCTCGGCCGATCGCCACGCGCTGCATGTCGCCGCCCGACAGCGCCGATGGTTTCTTGGCGAGGAGATCGCTGATCTGCAGCGTCTTGGCGACCGAGCGCACCTCGCTGTCGATCTCGGCCTTGCTCTTGCGCGTCGCCCTGAGCGGAAAGGCGATGTTCTCATAGACGCTCATATGCGGATAGAGCGAGAACGACTGGAAGACCATGGCGATATCGCGATCGGCGGCCTTGAGGTGCTGGACCGGCTTGCCGTCGATGAGGATGTCGCCGCCGTCGATCGTCTCCAGCCCGGCAATCGCCCTGAGCGTCGTCGTCTTCCCGCAGCCCGACTGGCCGAGCAGCACGATGAACTCGTTGTCGTCGATCTTCAGGTTGAGGTCCTTTATGACCTGCACGGCGCCGAAATATTTCTGGACGCCTCGAAGCTCGATCTGGGTCAATGCTGTGCCCCCGGATTTGCCCCTTGCCCGGTGCCGGCCTTCTCCTCCGGCGCGATCTTGGAGGTGATGTTGAAGCCGATCAGGCCGATCAGGATGATGGTCACGCCATAGCTGTGCAGCAGCATGTTCCACGGCTGGCAGAGCGCGATGATACCGAGCACCATCAGCACCTGGCTGCCCGGTTCGAGATATTTCTGGTTGATCTCGCGAAAGCTCATTTGCGGATCGCTCCAAACGACATGCCGCGCAACAGGTGATTACGGAGCAGGAAGGTGAAGATCGCGACCGGCAGCAGGAACAGGAAGGTTCCGGCGGCAATCACCGTCCAGTCCGGCAGGCCGGAACCGACCTGGCTGGGGATGAAGGGCGGTGCTGTCTGGGCACGGCGGCTGGTCATGATCAGTGCGAAGGCATATTCGTTCCACGCCGTGATAAAGCAGAACACGGCAGTGGCGGCGATGCCGGTGGCGGCCTCGGGCAGCACGATCTTGAAGAAGGCCTCCATGCGCGTATAGCCGTCGACGAGGGCCGCCTCCTCATACTCCTTGGGGATCTCGTCCATGAAGCCTTTCATCAGCCACACCGAGAAGGACAGGTTGAAGGCGGTGTAAAGGATGATCAGGCCGATATGGGAATCGTTGAGGCCGACCGCCCGGTACATCAGGAACATCGGAATGGCGACGACCACCGGCGGCAGCATGCGTGTCGACAGGATGAAGAACAGTAGGTCCGCCTCGCCTTTTACCTTGAAGCGCGAGAACCCATAGGCGGTGAAGGTGCCCATGCCGACGGCCAGGACGGTCGAGGTTATGGCAACGATCAGTGAGTTCATGAAACGGCTCGGATAGCCCGACCACTGCACCTGGCCCTTGCCGTCGCGCACGATCTTTTCGCCCCCATTGAAAACGACGCGCTCCCACCACGGCGCAGCCGCGTACTCCTCCGGCGACGGCGGGCTGCGCAGCTGCGAACGCTTGGTAAACAACTTGACGAAGGGCGATATCTCCGGCTGGAAAACCACCGTCGGCGGAATGGTGGTGGCGAGGTTGCGCGGCTTGAACGCCGTCGAGGCGATCCAGTAGATCGGCGCCAGGAAGATGATCGTCACCAGCAGGACAGCGACGATGGCGACCCGGTTGAAGGTGATTTCGGAAGAAGTGCGGACTGCGGCCATCTCAGCGCTCCTTCACCTTGTTGAGGTATTTGACATAGATGTTGGTGATCGCCAGCACCATGATCAGCACGATGTAGGCGAGCGCGCAGGAACGCCCGGTCTGCCATTCCTGGAAAGCCATCTTGTAGAGCCGGATCGAGATCAGCTCGGCCGTCGGCTGGCTGGTCAGGATGTAGGCGAGGTCGAAGGTCTTGAACGCCTCCATGGTGCGGAAGATGACCGCGATCATCAGGATCGGCGCAACCAGCGGCAGCGTTATGCGGAAGAAGGTGTAGAACGGTCCGGCCCTGTCGATCGCGGCTGCCTCGTAGAGATGCTTGGGCACGGCCGACAGGCCGGCCAGCGACAACAGCATGACGAAGGGCGACCACATCCAGATGTCGGTCAGCGCGACCGCATAGAGCGCCATTTTCGGATTCGACAGCCATTCGAAGGTGCCGAGGCCGAGCGCATAATTGATGATGCCGAAGGACGGATCGTAGAGCAGCTTCCAGAACAGGCCGACGACGGCCATCGACAGCATCATCGGCAACAATAGGAGCGTCGTCAGCAGGCCCTTGAGCGGAATGTCGCGATTGAGCAGCATGGCCACGCCGAAGCCGACGAGCAGCTGGCCGGCGACCGAGATGATGACGTATTTTGCGGTGATGGCGAAGTTGGACCAGACATAGGGATCGCTGAGCAGGTCGCGATAGTTTTGCAGCCCGACGAAATTCGCCGCCGCGCTGGTCGAGGCGCGGAAATCGGTGAACGAATAGCCCAGCGAATAGATCAGCGGGAAGATGTTGAAGACGATCAGAAACAGGATCGTCGGGATGATGAAGAGATTGCGGATCGAAATGTCGCTTAGACCGCGAGCGGCGGCCCGCGAGGACCTGTCCAGCGTGGTGATCATCGTGGTCGCCAAGACCCTGCTCCCGGTTCAAGAATCAGAAAAAGAAACGGAGGAGGCACGAACGCCCCCTCCGTGAAACTTCATGCTTATTGGCCGCGGCCGTATTTCTTGAAGGTCGCGTTCCAGTCGGCTGCCAGTGCGTCCAGCGTCTCCTTGGCGGTGCCTTCGCCGCCGATCATGTAAGGATAGATGCGCTGGTTAAGCTGCTGCAGCAGTTCCGCGTATTCCGGAACCGCCCAGAAGTCCTTGACCTTGAACATGGTCTCGTAGAACGCCTTGTTGTAGGGCGTGGCGTTCTGGAATTCGGGCGACTTGAGCACGGCGGCACTGCAGGTGTAGCCGCCAAGCGCTGCCCATTTCTTCTGGGTCTCATCCTTGATGAACCATTCCAGGAACTTCGTCGCCTCTTCCTGCTTCTGCGAGTAGGAAACGATGGAGATGCCCTGACCGCCGAGTGCGGCGAACTGGTCGCCGTTCGGGCCGGGAGGATTGGCGAAGAAACCGGTGTTCTTGGCGTTCGGGTTCGACGCCTCGTTGATCAACGAGGGGAAGAACGCGAAGTAGTTCATGCTCATCGCGGCCAGGTTTTCAGTGATCGCCTGGTTGTCCTCGACGAAGAACGACTTGGCCCAGCCCGGAGGCGTGAACTTGTAGAGTTCCTTGTAGGCGTCGAGCGCCGCGATCGCCTTGTCGGAGTTGATGAAGCCATCGACCTTGTAGGTCTTATAGTCACCCAGCTCGCCGCCGAAGGAGAACAGCGCGTTTTCGAAGCCCATCGCCATCGCGTCATAGGAATTGTCGGTGTAGATGGCGATGCCGTATCGCTTCTGATCCGGCCGGTAGAAGAATTCGGCGATGTCGCGTAGCGCCTTGAAGTCCTTCGGCACGTCGAGGTCGTAGCCATACTTGGCCTTGAAGGCTTCCTTTTCCTTCGGGTCTTCGAACCAGTCCTTGCGATAGGACCAGCCGACGGCGTCGCCTTCGAGCGGAATGGCCCAGTACTTGCTGCTGCCGCCCGGATATTCGGCATAGTATTTCACCGTGGCCGGTGCCATCACTTCACCGACCTTGTGCTTGTTGAAGAAGTCGGTCAGGTCGACATAGTGGCCCCCGGTCGAGCCAGCACCAAGCCATTGCGAGTCGCCGACGACCATATCGTAGGCGTCGCCATGGGCGTTGAACTCGGTGAAGGCCTTGGTCTGGAAGTCGGGCCACGGTGTGGTTTCCACCGTGATCTTGACGCCGGTTTCCTTCTCGTACTCGTTGCCGAGTTCCTGCAGGTAATTGGCCGGATCCCATTCCGCCCAGAAGATTGTAAGTTCCTTTTCCTGCGCGTAGACGGACGTTCCGCAGGCGAGCACTAGGCCGATACCAGCAAGCAAGCTGGTCATTGTCTTGCGCATAATGATTTCCTCCCTTGTGCGCATTCTACCGTTCATGAGAACCGGCATCGAGGCCGGCCCTGGTAGTCCTCCCGTGACGGCACCGTTTCGGTCTGTGAGCCTCCTCGCTCGACCAAAACGGATCTCAGCCTTCACCTTGATCCGCTTTATTTGTCCTGATCTGGTATTACCAATCTAAGAGGAACGTCAAGCCCTTTCTTGGACGGTGGCGGACACGCAGACAAGCTGGCTTCTGCGATATCTGCCTGTTTTCCCTGAATTTTCCTACTCCATGATACATGAATGCCTTACTTGGGCCGCTGCATCGCCAGTAGCATGAATAGCCAGGTTGAAAATCTGGTCGAACCAGATTGGCGTCATCTCACGGCGGTCGTCGGCGCGATCCCATCTCCTTCAATCATCGATTCGGTCATAGCCGCGCGCACAAGAGCGCCGGCCGCCCATTGCGCAACCGACATCATACTGCGGCTATCCAATCCCCATATATCTTTCAATACGATCAGCATCTCAACACCGAAGATCAATGACAGCGCCTGCGCGAGCCGCTTGAATTCGCGCGGCGGCAACCGGCCTTTGAGTGGCGCGATCGCATCTTTCAAAAGATCGACGCGATGGCCGCGGGTGAAGGCAGGTTCGCCGTCAAGCGTGCCTGCCTGTCGCTGCGCCCACTGGTCGAGCGACAGTTTCAGCGCCGCCTTGAACGTCGCTTCGAAGACCTCGATGCGCGGCATGGCGGTCTCGAACAGCTCGGCGACCCGGCGCTCGGGATCGGCAGAGCTCGATTTCCACGTAAGGATCGGCCCAAGCCCCTCATCGACCACCGCCTGCACCAACGCCGCCTGGCTCGGAAAATACCGATAGGCGGTGGCGCGCGAGACCTCCGCTGCCTCCGCCACCTCGCTGACGGAGGGCGTGGCGCCCGCCTGCATCAGCTTTGTCGCCGTCTCCAGCATGAGACGCCTGGTGCGCGCGCGGGCCCCGCGCTCTACCTGGGGGTTCGGCCCTTGGCTGGCATCGTCGTCGATTGCCGCCTGTTGACGTGAGACATTCATGTCAATACGATACGCGTGTCTCAAAAAATTGCAATGGTCCTTCGCGCCGTCGAACGGCCGGACAAAAAGGGGCGGCAGCGCCGAACACGCCCAAGACCGGGGAAACGCGATGAAGCGCATCTATGTGGTGGGCACCGCCGACACCAAGGGCGAGGAACTCGCGTTTCTGGCCGATGCGGTCGCCGCTACCGGCGCTTCGATTGCCCGTGTCGACATCGGAACACGCGGCGCGACCGTGCCGGTCGATGTTTCGGCAGACGAGGTCGCCAGCCACCATTCCGAGGGTCGCAATGCCGTACTCGGCGTCGACGATCGCGGCACCGCGGTGGCGGCGATGGCTGCCGCCTTTGCCCGGTTTGTCCAGTCGCGCAGCGATATTGCCGGGATTATCGGCATTGGCGGCGGTGGCGGCACTTCGATCATCACCGCAGGCATGCGCACGCTGCCGCTCGGTCTGCCCAAGATCATGGTTTCGACGTTGGCCTCGGGTGACACCGCGCCTTACGTCGACGTCTCCGACATCGTCATGATGCCGTCGGTGACCGACATGGCCGGCCTCAACCGGCTTTCGCGTGTCGTGCTGCACAATGCCGCCCAGGCGATATCAGGCATGGCGACAAAGCCGGCGCCGCCGCCCGACGGCAAACCGTCGCTCGGCCTCACCATGTTCGGCGTCACCACGCCATGCGTGACCGCGATCGCCGATGAGCTTCGTTCGACTTATGACTGCATGGTCTTTCATGCCACCGGCACCGGCGGCCGCACCATGGAAAAATTGGCCGACAGCGGCCTGTTGTCCGGCGTCATCGACATCACAACGACCGAAGTCTGCGACTTGCTGTTTGGCGGCGTGCTGCCGGCGACCGAGGATCGCTTTGGCGCCATCGCCCGCACCGGGCTGCCTTATGTCGGCTCGGTCGGCGCGCTCGACATGGTCAATTTCTGGGCGCCGCCGACAATTCCGGAACGCTATCGCGGCCGGCTGTTCTATGAGCACAATCCAAACGTCACACTGATGCGCACCACTGCCGACGAAAGCAGAACGATCGGCGAATGGATCGGTACAAGGCTGAGCCTCTGCCAGGGTCCGGTTCGTTTCCTCATTCCGGAGAAAGGCGTGTCGGCGCTCGACATTGAAGGCGGCGCCTTCTTCGACCCTGAAGCCGATGCCGCTTTGTTCGAGGCGATCGAGCGTACCATCAAACCCGCCAAAACGCGGCGCGTGCTGCGTTTGCCGCTTCATATCAACGACCCCGAATTCGCCTGGGCTGCCACAACGGCCTTCCTCGACATCGCCAGACAGTGAGACACCAAGACATGGCCGCCATACCGCGCAAGAAAATCCTGGAGAAATTCCGCAAGATGATCGCGGACGGCGTGCCGATCGTCGGCGGCGGTGCCGGCACCGGCCTGTCGGCCAAGGCAGAGGAAGCCGGCGGCATCGACCTGATCATCATCTACAATTCGGGCCGCTACCGCATGGCCGGGCGCGGCTCGGCCGCCGGCCTGCTCGCCTATGGCAACGCCAACGAGATCGTCAAGGAAATGGCCTACGAAGTGCTGCCGGTAGTGAAGAAGACGCCGGTGCTGGCCGGCGTCAACGGCACCGATCCCTTCGTCATCATGCCGCTGCTTTTGGCCGAGTTGAAGACGATCGGTTTTTCCGGTGTGCAGAACTTTCCGACTATCGGCCTGTTCGACGGCCAGATGCGGCAGAGTTTTGAAGAAACCGGCATGGGCTTCGGGCTCGAGGTCGACATGATCGCCGAGGCTCACAAACTCGACCTGTTGACCACGCCCTATGTCTTCAACGCAGACGAGGCGCGCGCCATGACAACAGCTGGCGCCGACATCGTCGTCGCCCATATGGGGGTGACCACCGGCGGCTCGATTGGCGCGACATCGGCTAAATCGCTGGACGACTGTGTGAGCGAGATCGACGCCATCGCCAAAGCGGCACGCTCAGTGCGCGAGGATATGATCCTGCTTTGCCATGGCGGGCCGATCTCGATGCCGGACGACGCCAGATATATTCTCGAGCGCTGCAAGGGCCTGCACGGATTCTATGGCGCCAGTTCGATGGAGCGGCTGCCGGCGGAAGCCTCGATCGCCAGGCAGACGGCGGATTTCAAGGCCGTCACGTTCGGCGCTGCGTAGAGACCAGCAAAAAGAAGGGTGGGACGATGACCGATAACAGCAAGGTATTCGTATATCCAAAAGACGTCAGCGCCTTCGGCTTCGACTGGGGCAGGCTGTCGCTGACGGTCGCTCCCGAAGTGAACGGCGCAAAGCGATTTTCCGGTGGTGTCGTCGACCTACCGTCAGGCAAAGGCCATACGCGTCATAACCATCCGGGTGCGGAGGAGATCATCTTTGTCATCTCAGGCAATGGCGAGCAGATGGTCGAAGACGAGAAAGGCAACCCGGTCGTCGAGAAAGTCGGCCCCGGCTGCACCATCTATGTGCCGGAAAGCCGCTTCCACTCGACGCTCAATACCGGCGATGCGGCCATGCAGCTTTTCGTCGTCTATTCGCCGGCAGGGCCGGAACTGGCATTGCGGGAGTTGCCGGATTTCAGGTTGATCCGCCGGGCAGATAATGTCACAGGCTGAGGCCAATCTTCATCGCACGAGCGACCCTTGCTAGGTTGTTAGTATCGCTTCCCAGAGCGAGCCTATCCGGCAAAGTGGGGACATCGCGCTCTGATCGGAAAGCATCCGGCGAAGGTAAGCGCGCCACCCAATAGGACAAACAGTTTTCCGCTGCCTCCGGACCAAGCTGCCAGAGTACAAATCGAACAGCATTTCAGGGAACATGAAGCCCGGAACTTCAGAACATGCGACCTGTTCGGCTAGTTTGCGCGGAACGTCGAAACGTTCGAAGAGCGGCAGGACAGTCGTTTGGATGTTGGCAACGATGTTCGCGATTTCAGCCTGGCGGGTATGCGGGTTTGCGATGTTCCATGTCCGCCAATGATGCGGGGTTCGCAAATTGCCAAGCTGTCCACCGGCGACCCAATCGCTGACACTGGCGGGCCAAGCGCTTCGCTCGTCCCACTCCTTTATTGCCTTGCTGTAGACCGACGCATGCACGACGAGTTCGACGTACTCGCCGCCGACGTTCAGATAGTTTGATTGAAAGGAGATTTTGAATGCCCAGTCGCCGGCCCGACGACTCGCATGAGGACCGGTTTTCGCAAAGCGGAACCCAATCGGTTCGAACTCCATGGAGATCTGCTTGCACCCGTCGATAAAGACCTGCTTGGGCAGTTCGCGTTCCATATCGGCAAATGCTCGCTGGTGTGACCAATTGTTTGCTCGGACGAGGTAATCTCAAGAACGGGCTAGGTACCAGCGCCTAAGCCGCCCCCGCCCCTGTTCCAGCCCCGGCCCCGATCGCCGAACATGACGTAGCCGGCATCGGTCACCGCCACCGTGTCCTCCAGCTTGATGAAGCCGCGCGTCGGGTGGAGCATGGTCGTCTCGACCGAAAGCACCATGTTCTTCTCCAGCGGCTTTGCGGCATAGGTGCCTTCATAGGTCACCGGATGGTTGGTCATCAGGAACGGCGCTTCATGCGTGATCAGCCCCATGCCATGCGCGAAGAAATCAGTATAGGCCGCAACCTTGGATTTCTTCAGAACGCCTTCGGCATGAGAAATCATGTCACCGCCCAGCGTGCCCGCCTTGACCTTGGAGAAGGCCGCCTGCTGCACTGTCTCGATCTCGGCCAGCAGATCCTCGAGTTCGGCGTCAGGGTCGCCCAGCACGCCCATGCGGCAAAGATCGCCGATATAGCCGTGGTAGTTGCCGCCGGAATCGATCGACATCACTTCGCCCCGTTTCCACGCCTGCGGCGAGGCTGCGCGGTTGTGGCTGGAGCCTAGCGTCAACAGGCAATATTCGAAATGCGCGCCGCGATTGGTCTCCTCGCGCCTGAGATGTTCGATGATCTCGCTCTTTGTCGTGCCTTCGCGTGCCCAGCCGATGGTCGCCAGCATGGAATCGGTGATCAGCTCCGAAGCGATGCGCAGCTTTTCCAGCTCCGCCTCGGTTTTGATTGCCCGCATGCGCTCCAGCATATCAGTCGCATCGATCAGCTTGGCATCCGGCAGCGCGTTGCGGATCAGCATATAGGCGTCGGACGGCAGGAAGGCGGGCTCGATGCCGATGCGGGCATTGCCCTTGGTGATCTTTCGCAAATGCTCGACCGCCAGATTGGCGGCATCGAGCGTACCCCAGCAGGCGGCATGCAGTGTCGGCGTCCAGAATGGATGATTCTGGTGCTCGCCGCCTTCCATGCGGTTGCCGATGTAGGCGGCATGCTCCGGCCCACCTTTCTCATAGACGACGAAAGGCAGATAACGGCTGTGGCCGATTGCATCCATGGCGGCGAAGAAGATGAACTTGTAGCCGCCAAGCAGATATTGCGTGTTGTGCTTGGAGGTGGCGAGCAGCACGTCGATGCCGGCCTCCTCCATCAGCCCGTCCACCCTGGCCTGGTCGAACGGCACGCTGCCGACGGCATTCTTGCCTGGGGCAATGTTCATGTCTCTCTCCCTGAAATCCCTTAGCCGGCCGCTCGCCGGCACCGGCTTTTCCGGCTCTGAACCTCGGCTATGCTTAAATCTGCATCATTTTGCCCGATCTGGTCCAGCCAGAACGGGCGAACCAGCCCCAAAAGCTGCTCCACCTGCTGCACTTTACCCCAGCCTGGTCCTGCTAGAACCGCGCGTCGAACCGTTTTCTGTACAACTGGTCCAGCGGACGGAAATTTCAAAGCCACGTAGAGATGCGCCAATTCCGTCTTTGGCGAAACCCCGCACAAGGCCCATAATCAGCTTTGCAGGATGCTTACGAGCGTCCGAGGGGTACGGCGGACCCGGCTGGGTCCGCGGAGAGGACGGAGTTCGATCATGCCAGAGTTCACCATTTCCAGACGTACAATGCTGGCCGGTTCGGCGTTGCTGTTGGCCTCCACCGCCATGCCGACGATCGGCTCGGCGCAGACGCCGAGAAAGGGCGGACGACTGGTTGTCGCTGCCGATTCCGAGCCGCGCAATCTCAATCCGGCGATTGTCGCCTCGAACGGCGTCTTCTTCATCTCGAGCAAGATCGTGGAAACCTTGGCCGAGGCCTCCTTCGGCGGCAAGGATGGGCTCGATCCGCGGCTGGCGCTCAGCTGGGAAGGTGCCGCCGACGGCCTGTCGCTGACGTTCAAACTGCGCGAGGGCGTCAAATGGCATGATGGGAAGCCATTCACCTCAGCCGATGTCGCCTTCTCGGCGCTGCAGGTCTGGAAGCCGCTGCAGAATCTCGGCCGCACCGTGTTCAAGGATCTGGAGGCCGTCGACACGCCGGACGAAACCACCGCCGTGTTCAAATTCGCCAAGCCGACACCGTTCCAGCTGATCCGCAACGCCTTGCCGGCGCTGAGCAGCGTGGTGCCCAAGCACATCTACGAGACCGGAAAGATCGAGGACAACCCGGCCAACAACGCCCCGGTCGGCACCGGACCGTTCAAATTTGCCGAACACAAGCCCGGCGAATATTACCGGCTGGAGAAGAACACCGACTATTGGGGCAAGGACGAGCCCTATCTCGACGAGATCATCTATCAGGTGCTGCCGGACCGCACGTCGGCGGCCAGCGCCCTGGAAGCCGAAGAGATCCAGCTCGCCGCCTTCTCCGCCGTGCCCCTGGCCGATCTCGACCGCATCTCCAAAGTGCCCGGTCTCAAGGTGATCACCAAGGGTTATGAAGGGCTGACCTACCAGCTCGTCGTTGAGATCAATCATCGCCGCAAGGAGCTGGCCGACCTGAAAGTACGCCAGGCGATCGCTCACGCCATCGACAAGGATTTCGTCGTCAAGACGGTATTCCTTGGCTATGCCGCCACCGCCACTGGCCCGGTGCCGAAAAACGACCCGCAATTCTACACCGCCGACGTGCCGACCTACGCTTTCGACGTCGCCAAGGCCAACGCCTTGCTTGACGAGGCCGGCTACAGCCGGGGCGATGACGGCAAGCGCTTTTCATTGAGATTGCTGCCGGCGCCTTACTTCAACGAAACCAAGCAGTTCGGCGACTATCTGCGCCAGGCGCTCGCCGTCATTGGCATCGACGCCCAGTTGGTCAACAACGACTCTGCCGCGCACATCAAGGCGGTTTACACCGACCACGCCTTCGACCTTGCGGTCGGGCCGCCGGTGTTCCGCGGCGATCCAGCGATCTCGACCACCATCCTGGTGCAGAGCGGTATTCCCGACGGCGTGCCCTTCTCCAACCAGGGTGGCTACAAGAATGCCGATCTCGACGCCCTGATCGCCAAGGCATCGGAGACGCTCGACACCGCCGCCCGCACCGAACTCTACAAGGAGTTCCAGAGAAAAGTTGCCGCCGACCTGCCGCTGATCAACGTCGCCGAATGGAGTTTCATCAGCGTCGCCCGCGATACGGTCAACAACATCGCTAACAACCCGCGCTGGGCAGTATCGAACTGGGCGGACACTTGGCTCGCGGGGTAAGGAAGTCTCTCCAGACTTGCGTGCCGCTTGTGTGGGTGCTCAGCTTCAGCGATGAGAGCTTTTTCGCGCCCCCCTCTGTCCTGCCCTCTTTGCCACCACTTGGCATCTCCCCCACGAGGGGGGAGATCGGCTGTCATTGTCGCTTTCGCCAATCTCCAGCGTTGCAAGACGGCCGGCAACGCCGAAACTGCCAATCTCCCTCCTTGTGGGGGAGATGTCCGGCAGGACAGAGGGGGGCGCCGTAGAGGGCGGCACCGAAGACTTGGCTCTCCTATCGGCGTTGCGCCATGACCCGCGCCGTCATCCTCCTTCGCCGCCGTCTCGTCGGCAGCATCTTCGTGCTACTGATTGTCGTCATCGGCACGTTCCTGTTGCTCGAAGCCGCTCCCGGCGATGCGGTCGATGCCTACATCGTCTCGACCGGCGGCGACGCCGGCATGATCGAGCTGTTGCGTCACCGCTGGGGGCTCGACCAGTCGGAGCTGACGCGGCTCGCCAATTATCTTTGGGCGCTGCTGCATCTCGATCTCGGCCAATCGGTCACCTTTTCGCGGCCGATCCGCGATGTCATCCTCGAACGCCTGCCCAACACGCTGCTGTTGATGGGCAGCGCCACCGCGCTCTCCTTCGGCCTCGGCTCGGCGCTCGGCATCTATGCCGGCGCCAGACCCGGCAGCTTCCGCGATCGCTTCCTGTCCATCGGTTCGCTGGCGCTCTATGCCGTGCCGGGCTTCTGGCTCGGGCTTGTGCTGATCATTGTCTTCGCCGTCGACCTGCGCTGGTTTCCGATCGGCGGCATCGAGAGTATCGCCTCGGCCAAGAGCGGCCTCGATCGCGCCGCCGACATCGCCCGCCATCTCGTCCTGCCGGTTTCGGCGCTCGGCTTCATTTATCTCGCGCTCTATCTGCGCATGATGCGCGCCGGCATGGCCGAGGTGTGGCGGCAGGACTTTGTGCTGGCCGCCCGTGCCAGGGGACTTTCCCGCCGTCGCATCGTGCTCGCTCACGTCGCCCGTAACGCGCTGTTGCCGCTGGTCACCATGTTCGGCCTGCAGTCGGCGCAAATGCTGGGCGGCAGCGTCGTCATCGAGAGCGTCTTTTCCGTCCCCGGCCTCGGCCGGCTGGCGCAGGAAGCGGTGGCCGCGCGGGATACCCCACTACTGCTCGGCATTATTCTCACCAGCGCTGTCCTGGTCGTCATCATCAACCTTCTCGTCGACATCGCCTACGCCTTCCTCGATCCGCGCGTCGGCGCCAGTGAGGCCGGCGCGTGAGCCCGCTTCGCCGCTTTCTCCGGACCCCGGAAGCGATCGCCGGCGCGGTCATCCTGGCGGCGCTGTTTGCCGTGGCGCTTGCCGCACCTTTGTTCTTTCCCGGCGATCCGCAGGCCATTGCCGGGCCGGCGTTGCTGCCGCCGTTCCAGGACTGGTCGTTGCCACTCGGCACCGACCGCCTTGGCCGTGACGTGCTTGCCGAGCTCTTCCACGGCGCCCGCACCTCGCTGGCGGTCGGGGCGGCCGCAGCAGCCGTCGCCCTTGCCGTCGGCGCCGTGATCGGCACGTTGGCCGGTTTTGCCGGCGGCCTTGTCGACGAGATGCTGATGCGCATCACGGACGCTTTCCAGACCGTCCCAGCCTTTCTGCTGGCTTTGGCTTTCGTCAGCATCGTCGGGCCGTCGCTCGGCGTCGTCGTCGCTGCGATCGCGCTGGGCGCCTGGACCGGACCGGCACGCGTGGCGCGCGCCGAAGTGCTGTCGATCCGCGAGCGCGATTTTGTTGCGGGCGCCCGCGTCATCGGCATGCATCCGCTGGAGATCGCCTTTCGCGAGGTGCTCCCCAATGCGCTGCCGCCGGTAATGGCTTTGTCGTCGGTGATCGTCGCCGCGGCGATTCTCACCGAAGCGGCATTGTCCTTCCTCGGCCTTGGCGACCCCAACCGCGTAACCTGGGGCGGCATGATCGCCGAAGGCCGCGCCGTGCTGCGCACCGCGCCCTTCCTGTCGATCATTCCGGGCGTAGCGCTCGTGCTGACCGTGCTCGGCGTCTATCTCACCGGCGAAGGCGTCGTCGAGACCACGGCGATGAGGAGGAGCCTGTCGTGACGGCGCTTGCTTCGATTCGCAGTCTGACGGTGACCTATCGCCGCGACGGCGCCGAGGTGGCGGCGCTAAAGAATGTCAGCCTCGACATCCCCGCCGGCGAGCGCTTTGCCATCATCGGCGAGAGCGGTTCCGGCAAGAGCACGCTGGCGCTAGCCATTGCCGGGCTGCTGCCGGCCACTGCCAAGATCGAAGGCCGTATCGATTGGCTCTTGCGCCCGCCACCAATGTTTGGTGCCAAGGCACCTGCCGGTCTTCGCGACCATGCTCCAATCGGTGGCCGTGACATCGGCTTTATTTTCCAGGACCCATCCGCAAGTCTCGATCCGGTGATGCCAATAGGCAAGCAGATCGCGGAAGTCGCCTACACCCAACTCGGCCTCAGTTGGCGAGACGCCTATGCCAAGGCAAAAACCCTGCTCGAACGGGTCCGTCTGCCCGACCCCGATGTCGCTTTGCGTGCCTTTCCACATCAGCTCTCCGGCGGCCAGAAGCAGCGCGTGGCGATCGCCGCAGCGATTGCGGCCGGGCCGAAACTGCTGATCGCCGACGAGGCGACCAGTGCGCTGGACACCATCGTGCAGGCCGAGATTGTCGGGCTGATCCGGCGACTGGTGGCCGAGGACGGTATGACCCTGCTGTTCATCAGCCACGACATTGCGCTGGCCGCTGAGCTTGCAGAGCGCATAGCGGTGTTCCGGCATGGCGAGCTGCTCGAGCTCGATTCGACAGCCCAAATCGTCAATGCGCCGCGTCACGCATACACTCGTGTGCTGCTTGACGCTCATCTCGGCCTCGACGCCGAGCCGCTGTTGCGGCGAACATGACCAGTCCGCTGCTCGCCGTTTCCGGCCTGACCAAACGATACAGTCGCGGCGGCAAGACCATCGCCGCGGTCGACGACGTTTCCTTCCACATCGACCCCGGCGAGACGCTGGCGCTGGCCGGACCTTCCGGCAGCGGCAAGTCGACGATAGCTCGTCTAGTGCTCCGGCTCGTCGAATTCGATACCGGCAGTATCGAATTTGAAGGCAGCGATTTCCTGTCGCTGAACGGCGCTGCCTTGCGCGGCCGGCGCGCCCGTCTTCAGATGGTGTTTCAGGATCCGCTCGCCGCCTTGAACCCACGCGCCACAGTCGCGCGTGTGCTCGACGACCCCCTGCGCATCCATCACATTGCCTCCGGCCCCGAGCGCCCGCGCCGAATTGCAGCTCTGCTGGAACGCGTCGGCCTCAGCCCCGGTCTCGCCGGCCGCGCCATTCACGAGATTTCCGGCGGCCAACGCCAGCGCGTTGCAATCGCCCGCGCCATTGCCACGAAACCGTCGCTGATCGTGCTCGACGAGGCCGTGTCGGCGCTCGACGTTTCGGTTCGCGCGCAGATCCTGCAACTGCTGCTCGATCTTCAACGCGAGGAGCGCATCGCCTATCTGTTCATTTCGCACGATCTCGGCGTCGTCCGTGCCATCGCCCACCGCATGGCCATTCTGGACGCCGGGCGGATTGCCGAGAGCGGCGATGCCCGCACCGTCATCGACGCGCCGCAATCCGCGATCGGCAAGGCGCTGGTGGCGGCAGCGCCAAGACTGTCAAGGATCGAACAGGACGCATCATGACCGACGCCGAAGCCCGAGCCGAAAAACTGTCGCGCGAACTCGATTCCGCCTTCCGCAACCGTGCCGATCTCTATCGTCTGTTGCTCGACGAGCTGACCGCGGAAGTTGGCGCGGAAAAGGCTGAGGCGATCATGATCCGCACCATCGAACGGCGAGGCAGGGAGGTTGCGGCGGCGGCCTTCGCCGATTTCGGCCCCAACGACGCACCGGCGATCGGCGAGGCGTTCCTCGCCGTCAGCCCGGATGGCGGCCGCATGTATCCGACCGATGTCGAACGCGGCCCGGACCGCATCGCCTTCAGGGTCAGGCGCTGCCCGCTGAAGGACGCCTGGGTCGAAGCCGGCATCGACGACGAGAAGCTCGCCACGCTCTGCCGCATCGCCGGCGCCTTCGATCGCGGCCTGTTCGAGGCCACCGGAGTGCGCTTCGACAACGTCACCTGGACGGCGGGCCACGGTTCCGGCTGCTGCCACATCGCCTTGACCAACCGCGATGCCGGTTAGAGCTGCAGCTCGAGCCATGTCGGCGAAGAAGTAGAGTTCCGTTCCGTTGGGCAGCACGGAGCCAAAAACCCCGGCGCCATAAGGCAAGCGGGGATTTTGATGTGTGCATTGCAGGGAGTTCGTGCGGACAGTATCTGCCTCGGTGTCCCGCTGTGTCGGCTTCGTTGCTAAGTGTCCGGGTTGCTACGTGTCCGGCCGGACGCGTCTTTGTGGGTTCATGGCTGTGGCCTCGAGCCACGGCAATCAAATCAATCCGAGATTTTGTCGGATTGCGGCATCCTTGTTCGTCTTCTGTAGGGGAGTTCCTGGAGGTGAACTATGAGCGAATTGCCGGTGGTCAAAACGCGACGCAAAGGCAAGACCCTTACGCAGAGCATGCTGATCCCAACCGAGAAAATGGTCGCTGACGAACTCCGGGCTGCAGGACCTGGCCACTTTTCGGACCTAGCAGAGTTACGACGTAAGCTCGCGGCAAAATACGGAGCAGACGCCTGCTGCCCAGTGACTGTGCGGCGGCACCTGGTGCATATCAGTCAAGACGGCAGCGCGCCCTTTTGGCGCGTCGTAAATCTCGATCGGCCATTCGCCCGACGTATGAGAGGTGGATCGGAGCACATACGCGAAAAATTGGCCGCGGAATGCTAAAGTGTCCTGTCGCCGTACTTCAGCGCATACGAAAACGGCCCGCACAAGGCGGGCCGTTTTCGAATTTGGTTGCGGGGACAGGATTTGAACCTGTGACCTTCAGGTTATGAGCCTGACGAGCTACCGGGCTGCTCCACCCCGCGTCAACCCTAGAAGTAAGCCTTGGCTCACTGGATTCAAGCTTCCGCCAAATGAAAGGGCCGCTTGCGCGGCCCGATATCCCGTTGGCGGGCCTGTTCGTAAGGAGAAGATTAAACAACGTGCGCTTGGCAGACCTGGCAGCGACCTACTCTCCCGCGTCTTGAGACGAAGTACCATCAGCGCTGGAGCGTTTCACGGCCGAGTTCGGAATGGGATCGGGTGCAGCCGCTCCGCCATAACCACCAGGTCGGCAAAACGCACGTTGCTCGAGAAGCTGTTTTCTGTGCCATCCATCTCGGCGCAATCCAAGGATTGTCACCAGAAATGGGCATTAGGAATGAGAACGATCAAGCCGATCGAACTATTAGTACCGGTAAGCTTCAAGCGTTGCCGCTCTTCCACACCCGGCCTATCAACGTGGTCGTCTTCCACGGTTCTCAGGGAATACTCGTTTTAAGGTGGGTTTCCCGCTTAGATGCCTTCAGCGGTTATCCCGTCCGGATATAGCTACCCTGCTATGCGGCTGGCGCCACAACAGGTCCACCAGAGATCCGTCCATCCCGGTCCTCTCGTACTAGGGACAGATCCTTTCAATATTCCTACACCCACGGCAGATAGGGACCGAACTGTCTCACGACGTTCTGAACCCAACTCACGTACCGCTTTAAATGGCGAACAGCCATACCCTTGGGACCTGCTCCAGCCCCAGGATGCGATGAGTCGACATCGAGGTGCCAAACAACCCCGTCGATATGGACTCTTGGGGGTCATCAGCCTGTTATCCCCGGCGTACCTTTTATCCGTTGAGCGATGGCCCTTCCACGCGGGACCACCGGATCACTATGACCGACTTTCGTCTCTGCTCGACTTGTCAGTCTCGCAGTCAGGCAGGCTTATGCCATTGCACTCAGCGAACGATTTCCGACCGTTCTGAGCCCACCATCGCGCGCCTCCGTTACTCTTTAGGAGGCGACCGCCCCAGTCAAACTACCCACCATACATTGTCCCGGACCCGGATAACGGGCCGCGGTTAGACATCCATAGTGATAAGGGTGGTATTT
>NZ_JAMYOL010000045.1:0-2500 GCF_040319815.1 Mesorhizobium sp. M0854 | reverse complement strand
CAAATGTCATGGCCACAACAAGAACGACAAGCCGTTCCGCCCCGGGGAAGAAGCAGCCTTTCTGGATGCCAGACACGGAAGATGTCATAGCCGACCTCGGCAACGAGCCGCCGCTGATCGCGGACGGCCGCAGCGGCCCTCCCGACCGGCGCGAGGTTTCGGCGCGCTGGCTGTCGGGCACCTTCCTTACCGGCGTGACCTCGAGCGTGCTGATGGGCGTGGCGCTGTTTGCAGCGCTTGACGGCCGCCAGCAGTTGGCGACGCCACCCGAGATCGCCGAACTGATCAGCCTTGCCAGTGGCGACGATTCCGGTGAGATCGCCAAGACGACCAGGCTGGTGGCGCTGCGCCAGATCGCCAAGGCCAAGGATCGCCGGCGCATGGAAGTGTCGATGGTGACCAAGGTTGGCGACCGCGATGTCATCCACACCATGCCTTTCGTGCAGATCAAGATGGCGCTTGCCGCCGGTCACACGACCAGCCGGGCCTATCCGCCTTTCGACCCGATGCAGGTGTTTGGCAATGGCGACGATAATGCTGCCCAGCCGGCAGCCGCCGCCGCCAGCCAGATCTATGGCGCCAAGGTCGAAAGCGAGATGAGCTTGAAGACCGTCGATTTCCCGATCGAGACGGCGGCCTTCGACGAAAAGAGCGACCTTTCTGCCGACGAGGTGGAAAAGGTCGTGCGCGAGGCCGGCACCGATCTGAGCGACGGCGCTGTCCAGGTCGCTTCGCTGCATTATGTCGACCCACAGCGATTCGGTGACGGCTTCGCCGAAAGCATGGCCGGCTCCTATGACGTCAAGATCGTCCCGGAAAACGTCTCGGTGTCGCCGCGTGCCGCCATCGACGACCAGGCGCCGGCTTTCGCCGAGGAAATCATCCCCTTCACCAAGGATCTCGACATTGCCGAGGCCTTCGCTGATTCGGGCTATACCGGCGAGGATGCCACCGGAATGGCCGAGGCGATCGCCAAATTGCTGAATGCGACGGCCCTCAAGGCAGGAACCGTGCTGCGCGTTGGGCTTGAGGTCCATGGCGACGCCGCCAAGATCGTTCGCACCAGCGTGTACGACAGGACCCAGCACATCGTCACCATCGCACTCGACGACCACGACCAGTACGTGCCGGCGCAGGAGCCGGAGCCAAATCCCGAATTGCTGACGGCGTTCGACGATTCGCCTGCGCCCGTAGTGCGCGGCAATCTGCCGAACGTCTATGACGGCATCTACCGCACCGCCTATTCCTACGGCATGTCCAAGGCGATGACGCAACGACTGATCAAGTTGCTGGCATCCAGTGTCGACTTTCAGTCGCGCCTCAATCCCACGGACCGCATCGAGGTGCTGTTCTCGCAACCCGATGGCGACGACCAGGCGTCTGACGAATCCGAGCTGCTTTACGTCTCCGCGACTTTCGGCGGCACGACGCGAAATTTCTACCGTTTCCAGATGCAGGACGGCAGCACCGACTACTTCGACGAAAACGGCAGCAGCGCCGAGCAGTTTCTGCTGCGCAATCCCTTGCCCAATGGCCGATTTACGTCAGGGTTCGGTGCCAGGCGCCACCCCATTTTGGGGTATGTGAAAATGCATACCGGCACCGACTGGGCAGCTCCCGTGGGATCGCCGATCATTGCCGCGGGCAATGGCGTCGTCGAAAAAGCCGGCTGGGCCGGTGGCTATGGCAAGCAGATCATCTTGCGTCACGCCAATGGCTACGAGACGTCCTACAATCACCAGAGCGCCTTTGCCAAAGGCATCGAGCCGGGTGTTCGCGTTCGCCAGGGTCAGGTTATCGGCTATCTCGGCTCAACCGGCCTCTCCACCGGTCCGCATCTTCATTACGAACTGATCGTCAACGGCACAAAGGTCGATTCGATGCGCGTCCGCCTACCGGTCGGCAAGACGCTGAAGGGCGACGACCTCGTCGCCTTCAAGCGCGAGCGCGAACGCATCGACGACCTGCTCAAGCAGGAAGACAGCAATCAGTTGAAGGTCGCGAGCGCCAAGATCGAAGGCTGAGCCGACGTTTTTCGTCGTCAGCCGTGCTGATTCGCCGTGTCGCGCGCCCATGGCAGCCGCTCGCCGGAAACCGTCGTCCACGCGGCGATTGCCGAAAGCAGGCAAAGCACCGCGGTCACCGCGGCAACGGCGGCGAATGCCGCGTCGCTGGCGGCAAGTCGTGCCGCATCGAGGCCGGGCGCCAGGCCGGCTGGCGGCGGTTCGCCGAAACCCGGAATGCCGGAGCCGGCAGCGGTGCCGAGCACGCCAGCATAGACCCAGGCCGCCAGCGATCCCATCGCCGCCACGGCAATCAGGCCGCCGATGCGCGAGACGGCGTTGTTGATGCCCGAGGCCGCACCCGTATCCTTGTCCTCGCCCCCCGGCAAGAACGCGGGGGGCCCCCGGGGGAACCCCCCCCCCAAGACCCCGCGCCACAAAAACCACAAACGGGAAAACCCCCCACAAAAAAATATGGGAACCCCAAAATCCCCCAA
>NZ_JAMYOL010000044.1:0-27059 GCF_040319815.1 Mesorhizobium sp. M0854 | reverse complement strand
CCCCCCCCCGCCCGCCCCCGCCGCCCCCCCCCCCCTCCCCCCCCCCCCCCTGCACCCCCCGCGCCCCCCGGGCCCGCCCCCCCCCCCCCCCCCCCCCGCCCCCCCCCCCCCCCCCCCCCCCGGGCCAGTAGCAATTACTTGGAAGTGGGTGCGTCAGGCCTGTTTGTCGGGCCGAACCAGATCCGTGTGGCTGACGCCGAGGGCCAATGCCAGTTCATAGATCGTGATGATCGTCGGATTTCTTCGGCCCTTCTCCAAGCCGCTGATGTACTGCTGGCTGAACCCGGAAATCTCGGCAAGCTGCTCCTGCGTCAGACGCTTCCTTAGCCTGATCCTCTGCACATTACGTCCGACCAACCTGCGCATATCCATGCACGACAGCCAGCGGATTAGGCAGCTTAAGTTTATCAACTATAAATGTAATCCACATCGAGCATCTAAATCGCTGGCGGAGGGGCTTCGCGGAGGCCGTTTTCCGGAGATATAACCAGCGATGTTACAGCCTAAATCGAGCACGCCAATTGCCGACGAAGTGCACTGGTCGGACAGCCTCACGGCATACGATAAAGCGCATTTCACGACTTATATGCGGCTCCTAGACGCCTCCGCCGATGATGCGAGCGAAGAAGAGATGGCCCACCTCATCCTCGGCATCGATCCAGCACGCGAACCGGAGCGCGCCAGGAAGGCTCTTCGTAGTCATCTCGACCGTGCGAACTGGATGGTCACAACTGGCTACAAGGAATTGTTCGCCGGCTGAACAATCCCGCTGTGCGCTCCGTTTCGCCTTTCAAGCAAGGAAACGCTCCTTGAAAACGCGGTCTCGCAGAGGGTGCATTGCATGTAGTTCGTTGGCAAAGTCACCGTACCAATCGGGTGCAATAAGTTGCATCATGATGGCGTCTGGGAAGGAATGGCCCTGCATTGGAGGCGAATGGCCACCCGAAACAGCCTGTGCTCATGCTCAGGACGACCAAAGACGAATTCAGTTTCTCAGAGAATTGAAGATCGCGAGGAGGCCAGCAGGGCTACGGCCTGATCCTTGGTGTGCACGCCGAGCTTCTTCTTCGCATTCTCGAGGTGGAAAGCGACGGTGCGCGGTTTGATGCCCAAGATGCAGCCCATAGCCCAGGCAGACTTTCCGCGCGCCGCCCATTGCAGACATTCATATTCACGAGGTGTCAACGAAACGCCGTCCACTGTTCGGTTGCCGGACAGCTTTCGACGAGCATAAATGTGAAAAAATGTCGCCATGAGTTGGAGCGCCTGTTCATATCGCTCAGCAACGCGCAGGAATGCGGAATTGGGCTTATCAGCGGCAAAAGTCATCGCTGCAACACAGCCTCTACGATCGATAATCGGGATCGTCAAACCGCAGCGGATGCTGAACTGGGCCGCCTCATCAAAAAGCTTCTGTTGAGCCGGCGACATCTCAACGCCACGCAAATCCGATCCCCATGGAAACGGGCAGCCGCCACACCGCGCACGCATGATGACGGGATCGACTTTCTGATACTGGTTTTGCAGATAGTGCGCGGTCCAGGGAGGCGGATAATTCGAGATCAGCTTGGGCTCGCCACAAGATTGCAATGGCAACGCCAAATAGGCAAAGGTGAGTAGATCAAGTGCTGTGGCCGCCCCGGCCATGGCATCCCGGAAATCTGTTTCATCGACACTCTCCGAAAGCTTTTCCACAAATGTCTCGAAGAGAAGCGGCATCTTCTTCGTCATTGTCCTGACTCGATCCCTCCATCCGTCTACTGCGCGCAACCCAGATCTGGAGACCCCGCCAACCCGGCCGCACAACTGCGGCCGGGTTTTGCAGGCATGGCCGGGCTGACCGTCGTTACAGAATGCGACGGAGCTTGCATGATCTTCGCACCGGTCGTCGCCAACCGCAGCTGCGCTGGACTGTTTGAACGGCCATCACCGAGAAGCTACAGCATCTTCCCAACGCAATAGTGCAATCAGAGAGGTTCTTGGGGCGAAATGAAATCCTCGCCGCCCCGCATCATGCAATGGTGAGAAGTCATCCTGCGCCACCATGATCGGGGCCGTATCAAAGCCGTCATCAATCCAATGGTTGCCGCGTGAACGTCGGTCGACACGGAAGAGCACAACGGATAGGCTCATCTCGCCGCTTTGAGCGCTATGATCCGGACGTATTGTTGCGCCGCTTTCTGATTGTTGGTGGGCAGATCGACTCCAAACATTTAGCATGGCTAGAGGTGCCGCTGTTCTCCGCTAAATTCAAATATCAATCTATCATCTTAAGCCGGGCCCAACCCAAGCCGGCACTATCGCTCGACACTGCTGCGGCGACATTCGATTGAAGGCTCTGAAGCACTTTGCGAAGTGCGAAGCAGACGTAAACCCGCAGGCCATGGCAATGTCGATGATGGGCATCCGTGTGCCTTCGATCAGGCGCTTCGCATGGTCTGTGCGAATCCGGAGATAGTGACGCACTGGCGGAAGTCCGATATGGGAAGCGAACAAGCGTTCCAGCTGGCGCCGCGATACTCCGGCCCGTTGCGCGACATCCTCCATTGTTAGCGGGAACTCCACATTTTCTTCCATGATCCGCATTGCCATCAGGAGCTTGTCGCTCACACCGGCAAAGGCTAGACCCGACGGCCCGGTCTGGCGGTTTGATCCTGAGCGCTGACCTTGGACAGTCGCGTGGCGGCAGACCTCCTGTGCAATATACCCGCCGGCATGGCTGCCGATCAGATCGATCGCCAGGTCGAAAGCTGCCAGTTCTCCCGCGCAGGTTGAATACTGGCCGTCCTTGACAAACAAGGAATCGCTTATGCGGGGCTGGTTGAACACTTCGGCGAAAGCAGCGAGCCGCGACCAGTGTATCGTGCAGCGTGTGCCTGCCAGAAGGCCCGTCCGAGCAAGCAGCCATGTCGCTGTCCCAACCGCAGATATCGGCACCCCGCGACGCGCCATCATTCGCAGAAATCCGTTGAGTTCAGGCGTCAGTTGCTGTTCTACCAGCTCGCCCGTCACGATAGCGAGCTGGTTCGGTCTGCGATCGCCCGAACCGGCAAGCAGCTCGTCTATCACGACATCAACGGCAACCGAAAGGCCGTTGGCGCCCTCGATTGGCCGAGCGTCAAGCCCCGCGATTCGCCACCGGAACAGCGGGAGCCTCGATACCGTGTTGGCGATGCGAAAAGGTTCGATATAGGCGTGAAGCGCCAGGTGCGAGAACCCGGGTAACAAAAGAGCCACCAAGTCAAACGGTCGATCGGCCGCCGCCGAAATATTCGGCGTGGCCAACGACGTCATTGCGATGATGTTGGCGGGCGCGTTCACTAGGATCCGTACGTGACTACCGGCTGACCGAACATGCCGGTTTCCGGTTTGACACCGAGGCCTGGCCGCTGGGGTACGGCGATGTGACCATTTTCGATGACGATCGGATTCTTCGCGTCGAAATGTCCTTCGATATATTCCTGCGCGATCCAGGCGCCCTCAAAACGGCGCGGCTCCACAGTGGAAGCCAAGTGTACGCAAGCCGCCGCGATTATGTCGCCACCCCATGCGTCGTCACAGCTGTGCGGTAACGACCGGATGGCGCAAAGGTCGCGCATTGTCGCCATTTTGGTGAGGCCGCCGAGACGAGTGACCTTGAAGCCGAAGCCATCCGCGATGCCGAGGGAGATCGCCCTGAGTACTGCGTTCTGATCGTCGGTGTTCTCATCCAGATATACCGGATGCGTCACCCTACCCTTTAGAGTGGCGACCTCATCCATAGTGTTGCAGGCTTGTTCGAAAACGAATGGGATCGCTTGGCAAAGCCGGTCCAGATGAATCGCTGCAGCGACAGTGAGGCCCCTGTTGCCATCCACTGCGATACGCGCTTTGTAGCCGACCGCCTCCCAAACCTTGTGAACGACGGCCACATCCTCTTCGAGATTTCGCCCCGAGATTTTGACCTGCAGCCGTGGATAACCTGCCTTCACCTTGTCGGTGGCAATCCTGGCCGTTTCGTCCGGTGAGCCAACAATCAGCGAATAGTAGGACGGGACGCGATCGGCCAGGGCGCCGCCCAAAAGCGTTGAAACCGGCACTCCCAGCCGTTGCCCAAGGAGGTCGAGAAACGCTATGTCGAACGCTGCCTTGGCATAGCCATGCCCGTTCAAGCGCTCGTCCATGCGATTGGCGAGAAGCCTGATCGACGCAATCTCCGCGCCCATAAGACCTGGCGCGATTTCGGCAATCGCCGCGCGTGCGCCGAGTGCATGATGCGGCTGATAAACCGGCCCTACCGGGCAGGTTTCGCCCCAGCCAGTCAACCCGTCATTTGTCACAACCTCGACAAGGGTGCTGTCAAGCGCGTCGACGTCGGCGCTTGCCATTCGATAGGTGCCACCTTTAACAGGCAGCTTGGTACTATAGACGTTGATCCGGTCAATGCGCATGATGCTCAGTATTCCTCGTTGAGTGCCTCGACGGCGGGGATTTCCCTTGAGCGACGATCGATATAAGCGCGCAATTCCTCGTCCTTCGCGACGTCGAGCTTAGGTTCTTCATATTCGGCCAGAAGGCGGCGCGCATGATCGAGGGCACGTTGCTTGATATCCTTGGAGCCACCAGCGTACCACTGCTCGATCGAGTTATTGTCGAAGAGTTTCGGAATAAAGAAGGCCTTCTCGAAGTTTGCCTGTGTATGCGGATGGCCAAAGTAATGGCCGCCTGGGCCGACATCGCGGACCGCGGCCAGGGCTTCATCAAAATCGTCCCACTGGATGCCTTGCGTCATGCGATAGCCCATGGCGCAGACTTCGGCGTCCACAACGAACTTTGCGATCGAGCAATGCATGCCGGCTTCATTCCAGCCAGCCGAATGCCAGATGTAGTTTGCGCCAGACATCAGCACGGCCATCATCGTCATCGCACTTTCATAGCCAGCTTGCGCATCGAAGATCTTGGCTCCACCGAGCAGGTTCGAAGTGCGCCAGGGCACGTTATAGCGACGAGCCATCTGGCCGATCATGAAATTCATGAGCGATATCTCTGGCGTTCCCGCCATCGGCGCTCCCGATTGCATCGACACGGTCGACAGGTAATGCCCATAAATGGCAGGGCAGCCCTTGCGCACCACCTGCGTGTAGGCGAGTGCCGAAAGCGCCTCCGCATTGAGCTGCGCCACTGCCGCCGCGGTGGAGGCTGGCGTGTTCGCGCCGCCGAGAACGAAGGGCGAGCACAAGACGGGCTGGTTGCGCCGGCAGAAAGCACGCATGCCGCCCAGCATGACCTGGTCCCATACCAGCGGCGAATTGCCATTGCAGTTTCCGGTAGTCACTGCGTGCTTCTCGAGGAAGCCCTCGCCGAAAAGGATCTCGCACATGTCGAGCACGTCCTCGGCATTTTTGGGCGAGGTGGTCATGCCCATGAATATCTTGTCGGAGTGCTTCATTGACGAATAGGTGATGTGCAGGTGCCGATGCGCGACAACAATGTCCATTGGCTCGACGATGTGGTGCGCCGATGAATGCAACGCCGGCATCATGTGAGCCAGCTTATGGAAGGTCCCAAGGTCCGCGATCGTCGGGCCACGCCTGACGTCATCAAGGTCGCGCATGTACGGCGCGCCGGTCATCGGCACGAAGATGGATTTGTCGCCTCCGAGCTCGACATTCTTCGCTGGATCTCGCGCGAAGTACTGGACGTTGGGGGGAATGGTCTTGATCAGCTCCATGACCAGGCCGCGATCGAGATGAACGCGGTCATCCGCGCGAACGTCCGCTCCGGCTCTCTTCCAGTCCTCAATCGCGATCGGATCGCGAAACACCACGCCCACTTCTTCCAGGATGGCGAGAGAAGCCTCATGAATACGTTCAACCTGCTCGACATCCATCGGCTCTATCACAGGCAGGCCCCGCTTCAGCGTCGGCAACATGTCGACCTTTGGCGCCGTGCGGATCGTCCGCCGCGCTTCCCGCCCTCCTCTACGAGAAAGTTGTAGTTGAGCAGTCATGCCGGCCTCCAAGAAAAACGATGCAGCCTGTGTGGGCCGGCCGGAACTATTGCCGGAGTCTGAAGGTTTGACCTACTGCAAAACTCTCACGCGTCTGTTGATTAAAGCGCCGCGGCAGACGGGCACGTCCATCAGGTTGCTCGCGTCGGAGTTCAGTTTCGTGGCTGACAGTAGCGGCCGCCGACAGCACTTACTCGGCTTTATTCCAGAGCCACTAGATGGAAGAAACCAGCCAAGGCAGCGGCGCAGGTACAATCGACGAGACGCCACCGAAATAAAGTCAATCGGGAGGCTACTTTTTTGCGCCGACGAGCTTCCGCGGCTCCGTGCTAGCAGATTCTTGCTTGGTATTGGTGGGGGACCAAAGTTGTGACTCTAGGAGCCAACTTGGGAGCTGAATTTCGCAGCATGGGATGGAAGGAATGAGATTTGCGGGATCTGCGACAGCCGCCGTAGCAGATTCGTCGCGAACTCCTGAGAAGGCCCACGCCCCGAATATCGGTGCGCGCATAGTTTGGTGTGATTTCCAGCTAAACCGCCTCGAAAGACACAACAGTACCCCTCAACACGTTGTCCAGCGTTCCGAGGGGTGGATATCCGACTCTTTAGGCGAAGGACCGACCGGAAGAATCCCCATCAGAACAAACAAACAAACGGGGAATGACCGCAATGAGGCATCTCGCCCGAGGCACGACTCCACGACGGCTCGCATTTCATGACGGAGTCGTCGGACAGAACTCGATCGAAATCGTTGGTGCACCAAGCGCCCGGAAAGACATGGAGACGAAGTTGTCGAATAACTGGAAATATCAACGCGCCAAGAACGCAATCGATGCCCGTTTCAAAGATGTCGAAACGGTGACGGTTGTCGACTACACCCGTGACACGTCATTGACGTCCATACCGACGAACAAAGCCTACCGAATGGATGCGGTTCACCTCTATGTGGACATCTTGAACCTCCGTGACATGCTCGAAAGCACCGACGTGGAGGGCGAGACCTGTCACAAGAGGACGCTCCGCTTTCTCAATCTTCACTACAGGGCCGTACGCAGAATCTTAGCGGCGTCGGATGCCCTGCGTGTCGATTTTCACAACCAGCGACTCCACGCGGTTGTCGCCAAGCCCTACGGCGAAGATTCGGAAGGCGATCGCGTGAACCGAGCGGTGGCGATTGCACGATTGATCAGCGACGTCCTGCAGGAAACGGGCGACGACGATGAGAACATTCCCGCAGCACAGGTTCGCATCGGCATAGACAGCGGCCGCGCGCTGGTCGTCAACAACGGTCGCGGCGGCAATCGGGAACCACTATTCCTTGGCCGCCCTGCCAATATGGCTGCAAAGATCGCGTCGAACGGAACCGACGTCGGAATCTCTCTCAGCAATGAGGCACGATCTGCAATCGGCCTTGAAGAGCTCGATGCCGAGGACATCCCGCTTACGCCATTGACCGAGGAAGAGATCGCCGAGTGCCAGGATGCAGCGCAGCTCGGCTTGAGCAAGGACACGCTGGTGTCCGAATGGCGCGCTGACAACAAGAACAATCCGATCGGCTCCTTTGTTTTCGCGCGGGTCACGCCACCCCTGACAGATCTCGACATCTCGCTACTGACGCCGGGCAACTCAAGGCGCATGGAGACGATTTCGGTCTACGCTGACGTCGACAATTTCACGGCCTACGTGGATGCCCATATCGACGACGATCCGGAAAACGTTGTTCGCTGTCTCCATGTCATCCGCTCAGAGCTTGATCGAGTTCTTTCTTGCGACTTCTCGGGACGTCGTATCAGGTTCATCGGTGACTGCATCCATGGCCATTTGATGGAGGGAACCGCCTTTCAGACCTACCCCGAGGACACGGTATCGACTGGAACACTCTGCGCCGGCGCCCTCAGGAGCAGCTTCGACCTGGCGCTTGAGCGGCTGCGCGCAAATGACGTGGATACGGACGATCTGGGACTGGCGATTGGTTTTGAGTTTGGACCAACTGCCATCACCCGACTTGGCATGCAGGGCAATCGTGTTCGCTGCTCCACTGGACGAGCAGTCTTGGGATCAGAGGACGAACAGAAACGCTGCACTGGCGAGCAGACGGCAATCGGCCAAACCGCATATGACGGAGGCCCGGCATCGGTGCGCACGCTCTTCGGAACGTCGAGGCGAAAGTCCGGCCTCACCTATGATGTGGTGCTCGAAGCGCTCGTTGCCGATGAAAACAAGGTGGCCAAAGCCATCCACGGTGCCGCTTACGCGGTGGTGAGTCCTTCAATAGCCAGAGCTGCCGAAGCGCCATTTCGACCTTACTTGGAGAAGCGCTAACTCCATGTCGGCCGTGCGGCTTCTGACTGAGACTGCAACCTTGAACCATGCCGTCCTCATGCGCGAGAACGGCGACAGCGCAATCTTTGCTGTCCAGCCCGCGCTTGCTTCCGGTGCCCCAGCGACTAAATTTCTTATTGAGATCACGCGGGTCGGCGAGACAGTCAGAGCTCGCGAGGTGAAGCCAGATCGCCTTCCGTCATTCTGCCCGGAACGTCACATAAACTTCGATGGAAGCTTCTGCCTTTGTTGGGCGGAGCTCGAGCGTCACACCATCGACAATCATGAGGCGGCGGCGGGATGGTGGGGGAAGTTGCTCATTTTTCTCCTTAGGCAGGGCACTGCGGCGGCGCTCCGCTCATGGCCAGGGAAGGCCGATGCTAGAGCCCATGGGCCAGAGGCAGCGAGATTTCAAGCGGTCGCAGAATTCAATGCGTCCAATCTCGGCAAAGCATTCATATCCTCTCTCCGAGAGGAGCGTTTTTCGACCGTGGAGAAGCGAGTAAACAACGAGCGTCGGGTCCGACTGCTCCTGAACGGTAAGAGGATACTGTCGGTAGTTCGAAACGATCGTCGCGTCATGACGCTTCGGCAAAGATGCAAATGCGGCGATGGGAACCGGCCGATTTCCGCCTGCTCGGACCACGCAGATGTCCTCGCCGATTTCGCGCTGGCGTTAGATGGCTGGCGTGAGGCGGAGCAGTCGTTCTTCTACAGTTTCAAAAACACAACGCTGAAATGCTGCGGGACAATGGACAACTGCCCTCTCGCCGACTTTCTGGCCGTGCAGTTGGATGAGACAGCATAGGATTTCAATGGCCAAGAACGACCAGCAAGATACTTACGAGAAACTGCTTTCGGCCAATCACGGCCGGATGCTGGACCTTGTAAAATTTGCAGAAACGAAGAACGCGGCTCTGCTCACGTTTTGCTCGATTTGGATGGGATCGATCATCACGATGCTCCGATCTCCGGACGAACCAGCCATGGGCTACCGCGCAGCGTTCCTCGTCGTTCTTCCGCTCTTGGCGGTGGCGGCAGTCATATCGTTGACTTCATTCCTGCCAAAATTCCTACATCACTTTCATCGGGCCGCAGATGGCTCGACGAACCTCCTCTATTTCGGCGACATCGCAAAACTGGAAGCCGGGGAATTCGGTGAAGCCGCCAAGAAGCGATATTTTCCGGAGGAAGGGCAATCCGCAACCGATGACTATCTAGACGACATGGCTCTCCAGGTTGCGGTACAGGCCCGCATCGCAAATCGTAAATTTAAGACTTTCAACGCAGCCGGCCGACTCGTCCTTGCTTCATGTGTCTGTATGGCAACGCCACCGGTTGTCTGGGCTCTTCAAACAACATGGGCAACCGTTCAGCGTTGGGTTATTGCAAGTGGCTAGGCGGTTGTCGACGTCAGAATGTGCGGTCAGGTTCGCTGGAAAGCTCGGTATGGCCAAGGACGACGCAGGATCGGCTAACATCGCAACCGCCTGTAAGGAGTTTTTGACCAGATCGCAAAACCCGAACGCCGTACACTGCGCAGGCATGGTCGACGGCTGCGGGCACCAGTGGCAAGTCGCGGCATAAACCTCAAACGCCAGTGTCTTTCCGACGCTGCCTTCAGCCGACAACCAGGCGTACTGGTTTGCCTACGCGGGCCAGCATGCTCACCAAGGCATCCATCGTGAATTTGCTGGTCTTCCTGTTCACGACATCGGAGATGCGCGGTCTGGTCACATGAAAAATCTTGGCAGCCTCCTCCTGTTTCAAGTGGTTCTCCTTGATACAAACAGCCAGCTCTCCCATGAGCTGCTCCTTCAAGAGAGGAGCTCCTCGATATGCTTTCTGGACTCCCCGTGATAAAGCTTGGCTTCATTTTCCGAAAAGCCCAGTTCCGCGAACAGATTAGCTCCCGGCTTCGTAACATGCCTGATTTCGGTGGCAATTTCACTCATTTGCTCAAACCTCTTCCGAATGACTGCCGTGTGGCGTGCAGAAGCAATCTCCTTGTCGTGTTTTGACGTGGCCTCCGTTTCTTCTAGAAGCAGTGAAGGACATCGATCGCTCGACGTCGCCGGCAACCACACGCCCCCCCGCAACGAACTCTCTGGAGATCGCTTGCCCGGTATCTCCCCCCGCGCCTGTTATCACCGCAGTCTTCGTCTTCTCAACGCCAGTCACAGGCTAGGCATCTTTAAAGGGATAGTTCGGTTCATAGTCTCTGAAAGGCTGCTGAAGACCAGTGGGGCAGCCCTGCAAAAGTCTCACCCCGTTGTTTAGTTGCCAAGCGCAGACAATTCCCCGGGCATGTTCCGCTGCAGCGGCTGCAGCCGCGTCGGACATGGATTTGGCAGAGTCGCAGATCGCGAAGCATGGTTCATACAAATCTCCTATGTTCCGCCGCAAATGGGTGGGGATCGCAGCCATAGTCGGTCGAAACGCAGGCTATCGCGTCGCCTTGTAAATGGTTGTCCCAACATATTCAGCCGGCTTGCTCTATTTGTCGCGCGGCGCGATTATCGAAGTGTTTGGAGCTTGAGATGGTTCGCCGCTATTATGACCTGCCGTCCCTGACTGCTTTAGCTGTTTTCGAGGCGTCTGCCCGGCACCTGTCATTCAAATTGGCTGCTGCGGAACTGAACGTCACTCCTGGCGCCGTCAGCCGACAGATAAAAGCGATCGAGGACGAACTGGGGGTTCCGCTGTTTACCCGATTGGGAACCGGTGTGGCGCTGACAAGCGCCGGCGAAGATCTTTATGGCGTGTTGGCCAGCGGTTTTTCGCGGGCCGCAGACATCGTCCGAAATGTGAAACGCGGCGACCGTTCCAAGAACGTCACGCTGGCGTGCACGGACGCCTTCGCGTCGACGTGGCTGATCCCACGGATGCCGGACTTCTGGACACGGTACCAGGATATTGCCGTTGACCACCTTATTTCGGACAATCCCCGCGATTACCGCCGCGCCGAGGTCGAATTGCGCATCCGCTACGGGTTCGGATCATGGTCGAATGAAGATGCTGAGCTCCTTTTCGATGAAACAATCTACCCGGTATGCGGGCCTGGGTTTGCAAGCAAGCATCGCGATGCAACGGCGGAGTCGTTGGCCGACCTCCCCTTGCTGCACGTTGACTGGGTGGATCCCGACTGGGCTGGCTGGGACGAGGTCTTACGGCGCGCGGGGGTTTCGCATGGGCCGACCCGCGGTCGGCGCTTCGGCAAGTTCTTCGTGGCGCTTCAGGCCGCTCAAGCCGATCAAGGTGTGGCGGTTGGCTGGCACCGCCTTGTCAAGGCGCAGATTGACGAAGGGAAGCTCGTCAGACTGACGGATCTTGAGCTCCCAGCGCCTGGCAGCTACTACCTCACCTGGTATCAAAATCGCACGCTTTCCCCTGCCGCCCAGAGCCTCCGTAGCTGGATCCGGGAAGCGGCTGCGCAAGAACGAGAAAGCTAGAGCTCTCTGCCGGCGCGCTTCTGCATCGCCCACAGCTTCAGCGGCGCGCCGATCGACATCAGCGGTTCTGGATAAAGCCGAACCGGGGTTGGCTCGTTCAGGGCGTCTGCAACCATTGGCTCGTTGCTGCCAACGGCAAGATCGGCAGCCAGCATCCCGTAGAGGGTGCCTTGCACAGTTCCCAGGCCATTGCAGCATCCGGCTACGAAGACTCTGTCTTCAATTTCGCCGAATGCGGGCGCGGAATTGAGCGAGAGACACAAGTGGCCTCCCCAGCGAAATTCCATCGGTGTTTCACCCAGCATCGGGAAGCGCGCCTGGAATGATCGACCGTGCACAGCGCCGATCCGACGGATCTGCTTCTCACTGGTGGACATGTCCGGATTATAGGTGAAGGTGTTGCGAACGACGATCCTATCGTCGATCCTCCGGAGGGTTGATCCCATCGGGTCGGCCGGGATCAAGCCCCAATGCGGCTCACCGCCCAGAGTTGCCTGTTCGCTCTTGGAGAGAGGCCTTGTCATGCTGGCGTAGGTGAACACATGCAGCAGGCGTTTCTTGAAAAAACCAAAGCTTTCGAGATGACCGTTGACTGTCAGTATCAACCGCGGCGCGGTGATCTCGCCCTCAGCCGTCTTGGCAGTGTGCACTCGGCCAGTCTGCAAAGATCTGACCGGTGAATTCTCGAATAGCTGCACACGCCTCGACACGCCTTCGGCGAGTCCACGGATGAAGCCGGCCGGCTGTGCCATTACCGTTCCCGGCGTGAAGGTACCGCCGACGAAGAAGTCGGTTCCGGTGATTTCCTTCAACTGCGGCCCGTCGAGCCGCTCGAACGGCTCGCCTAAGCCCGTCAGGTGCTTTTCGAATTGGCGCAGAACCGCAACACCGTGATTGGTTGCAGCTCCATGGTACTTGCCGGCCCGAACGAAGAATTTCTGCAACCCGTATTCGTCCGCCGCCGAAGCAGAGAATTCAATCGCGGCCCGGTTCATGCGGATGCGTTTGCGATCGTGATCCTGGCTTCCGCCGTAATGCTCCCCACCGAGCTCGTGCGGAAGATCGATCATGAAGCCGGAGTTGCGCCCGGCAGCACCCCAGCCGACGCGCTGAGCATCGACCACCACTATGCGCTCGTTCGGCACCAATTGTGAGAGGCGCCGCGCGGCCGCCAAGCCAGCAAACCCAGCTCCTACAATGAGCCAGTCCGACTCGTGGCGGCCGCGCAGCACCTCAGGTGCCTTGGGAGGCGGCAGAATACCGTACCAACCGGCCATGGATGTGTCCGCAGGCGTGCGGACAGCCTCATAATCGCTCATCGATGCGACCAGGCTAGTCTACCGAACGCGAGACTTTAGGATCGGAGATGTCCGCCCAGATGGTCTTAAGTTCAGTATATTGGTCGTGGGCATGCAATGACTTGTCTCGTCCC
Source organism: Mesorhizobium sp. M0854 (assembly GCF_040319815.1). NCBI lineage: Bacteria > Pseudomonadati > Pseudomonadota > Alphaproteobacteria > Hyphomicrobiales > Phyllobacteriaceae > Mesorhizobium > Mesorhizobium sp. M0854. Next base: position 13,864 of record NZ_JAMYOL010000044.1, on the reverse strand, counting down.
CCGAAGCCCGAAAGCTTGAAGCCGCCGAAGGGAGTCGAGACATCCCCTTCGCCGTAGCAGTTGATGGTCACCGTCCCGGCGCGAATGTCCCTTGCGATGCGATGCGCCTTGCCGAGATTGGCGGTAAAGATTGAAGCTGCAAGCCCGTATTGCGTATCGTTGGCGACCCGGAGCGCCTCGTCAGCGTTGGCCACTTTGATGACCGACAGCACTGGACCGAAAATCTCCTCTCGCGCAATCGTCATTTCGGGCGTGACATCGTCGAATACGGTCGGCTGGATGAAATAGCCTTTGCCATGCTTGTGGGCGTTCCCGCCCGTGACGATCCTGGCGCCTTCCTCCCGCCCCTTCTTGATGTAGCCCATGATGCGGTCGAACAGCTCCTTCGACACAATGGCGCCGAGCCGATTGCCCGGATCCAGCGGCTCGCCCAAAGGCCATTCCTTTAGCTTGTGGAGGACGGTTTCCACCAAGCGATCCTTGATCTTCTCGTGCACGATCAGGCGGGAATTGGACGAGCAGTTCTCGCCCATGTTCCAGAAAACAGCTTGGGTGACATGCTGTGCAACAACGTCGAGGTTCTCGGCGTCTTCCAGCACGATGCACGGGTTCTTTCCGCCGCATTCGAGCACGATGCGCTTGAGATTGGACTTGGCGGAATATTCCAAGAATTTCCGGCCGACGTCAGTTGACCCGGTGAAGGCGACCATGTCGATATCAGGATGCACGCCGAGTGCCTTGCCGGTCACTTCGCCCGGACCGGTGACGATTTGCAGCACGCCTGACGGCAACCCGGCCTCATGCGCCAGTTCGGCGATCCGCAACGTCGACATGTTGGTCTGCTCGGCCGGCTTGATAATGACGGAGTTGCCCGTCGCAAGTGCCGGACCGATCTTCCAGGCCAGCATGAGGAGCGGGAAATTCCAGGGGAGAACGCAGGCGACCACGCCCAGCGGCTGGCGCACGATCATCGACACGACATCGTCGCCCGAAGGTGACGTCTGGCCGTAAAGTTTATCGGTGGCTTCCGCATGCCAATCCAGGCAATGCAGAGCCTCGGGGATGTCTGTGGTTTCGACGTCGTAGATCGGCTTGCCGCTTTCGAGCGTCTCAAGCACTGCAAGCTCATGGGCGTTTCGCTTCATCAGTTTCACGAGCCGCCGCAGAACGCGCTTGCGGTCGCTCGGATGCGCACGCGACCAGGCGCCCGATTCAAACGCCAGTCGCGCCTTCTCGACAGCGAGATCGACATCGGCCTGTCCGCAGGAAGCGATCCTGGCGATGACCTGCCCTGTCGCGGGATTGATGGTCTCGAAAGTATCCCCAGATTGTGCAGCTCGCGCCTTGCCGTCAATTACTGCGCTGGTCGGCAGTGGCAGGCTGTCCGCTAAGTTCTGGTACTCATCACGCGTTAATAGCGATGACATTCTCGGAAGCCCTCTTCTGGGATTTTGCAGTGATTGACGCGATGACTGCCTTAAGGGTGCGGATCGTCGACTCGAGTTCCCGCTTCTGTTCGTCGCCGAGTGCCCGCATCGGCCGGCGCACGGGCCCAGCCGGCAACCCAGCCAATTCGCACCCGAACTTGATGCTCTGGACGAACTTGCCGCCCTGTTCGAGAAGCCTCATCAGAGGCAGAAGCGCCGACATGATCTGCCGGCCCTTGGTGAAGTCCTTCTCGATCACGCAGGCTTCGTATAGCGCGAGGTGCTCTGTCGGCAGGCAGTTGCCGGCGCCGCAGACCCACCCTTTTGCGCCCCAGGCGAAGAATTCTAGCGCCTGATCATCCATGCCGCAGAACAGATCGATGTGCGGGTAGTCACGAGCCAAGGCGTGCAGCTGGTTCATGCTGCCGCTGGATTCCTTGATGGCACAGAAATTGGAGCTGCGACCGACCCGGTCCAGGAACTCGACGTCCATCATCGTGCCGGTGCGTCCGGGATAGTTGTAGAGCATCACCGGTAGATTGGCGGCCTTGTCGATCGCAAGTGCATGATTGGCAAGTTCGAGCTGCGTGGGAACAGCGTAGTACGGCGAGCCGATCAGGATGCCGTCGTACTTGAGGTCCTTTGCAATTAGCGCGTATTCAATGCAGTCGTCGGTGCGAATGGCGCCGACGCCGGCGATTAGGGGCATCTTCCCCTTCACCACGCTCCTGGCAAGCTTAAGCAGGCTGACACGCTCGTCGCGTGACTGGGCGTAGTACTCTCCTGTCGTGCCACCGACAACAATACCGTGGACGCCAGTCGCGACCAGGTGCTCGACCATGACGCAGAAACCGTCACGGTCGATCGACCCGTCCGCGTGAAAGGGCGTTGTGACGGGCGGAATAACACCTTTGAACGACATCTGCCTCGCTCCAGTTTGGGGCTACGGGTCAGTGTTATATGCAAGCTGAGGAGTGGGAGCAGCCGAAATAAAATCACCTGGCAGGCAACTTTTTTGCGGTTCGGGCCGTATCGAGCATGCCTATGCGAATTGGCGTATCGCCAGGCTACGAGCTGTTCGCTAATCGGACGGCATTCAAGGACACACGCCGGGCGCGAGCTCTACCTTCAGGCGTTCCGCTCTTCGGCCGAAATCTTTCGCAACCTCTCGCTCACCCGCTCGGCCCCGGCGATAGGCTCCAGCTGTCGTTCCACGTCAGATAGTATGCTCCCGTGCCGTCCAGTTCGAAATCGGTGATCCTGATGAGCTTGCCCTCTGGACCAATCTTCGCGCCAGCCGATGCAAGCTCACGGCAATGCCCTGATCAGCCGGAGGGCTTGCAAGCCACGAAGAACTTGCTGCATCTATGGCCACGAAGCGCCCCGTGCGTAATCCCCGCGCGGCGCAGGACCTCGTCCCAGCCGGCCCAGTCGGTTCAATCCATTCGACGTTCAGGAGCGCAGTTGGGGCAAGCACTTGGGGTTGCATCGCTGTGCTCCTGGGCGAAGCCAGGACCGCAGACTGGATAGATGATACGCCCAACAACAGTTCCGCTGTCTCGTCAGGCCATGAGCCGCACCCATAGAGGATGCGCAGCTCGACTTGTGCGCCCCCAATAGTCGCGCGAACTGTCGGAAATCACATGGTCAACTTTGATATCAGCATGCAGTGCCAATACCGCGGCATGCGCGGCATCAACCACATCGACGCGAGTGCATCGCTGGAGGCATCGTGACGTTCCCGGAACGATCGAGTTTAATGGTCCTGACGACATCGGACGCCTTGGAAAGGCTGCTTGCCAGCACGCTGTAGATGTCTTTGCCAGAGCTGGTAAGCATCACGCCGGTTCCTCGCCTCACAAACAGCGGAACACCAAGTTCGTCCTCAATGGCTTTGATCTGCCGACTGATTTCTCCCGACGTCACGCCCAGCTCGGAAGCCGCAAGCTTGAATGAGAGATGGCGTGCCGAGGCCTCGAATGCCGTGAGGGCAGTTAGTGACGGGAGATCGTAATACTGAGGAACCATTGAAGAATCCAATCAGATCGGGAGTCGCGAACCGAACAAGGGTATCCGCTCGTCCTCTGGCCCGGGGTGCGGCCGTCCGCCGTGACCCGAGCAAGTTGCGTGCCAATTGGCGCACCGTTTCAGCTGCACCACTTCTCCTTACCGACTGCCCGCCCGTGGCGACCTTTTCGTCGGGTTTCAGACATTCTTGTCCAGCTCCAGACACAAGGTTTGTGGATAGACATGCGCGGGATTTCACATTGACGATGTGAGATCCGGCCATCCTGTGGGGAGTATGAGAAGCCCCGTCGCTCGGGTTATATCCGCCATCTTTTTCCCTGCCGAGGTGGTCAGCGTGGGAGGGCAGCCACGACACGGTCCCCGTAGCGAGAAGTTCGCCGCTCGCTAGGATCGGCACGGTGACGCAGTCACCATGCAGACGCTTGGCAGCAAGCACATGCGCCTCGATCAGCGCGTGCACCGGCTTCAGCACCGCGGCATAGGCGCCGACCTGGTCCGCCAGCTTGGAGAGGCTCAGATCGATGCCCCTGCGGTGACAAGCGCTACGCCGGTTCAACGGCCAATGCTGGGGAACTTCTCAAACAGGATCATCGCCAACAGGTTTGGCCCGGCAAAGCCGCGCAACGCCACATGGAGGGTGCAGGCGGCTGCGTGATCGTCTCGCATTCTCGACAGGTGAACTTCTTGCGCTCCGTCTGGATCACTTTCCACTGGCGGGGGATGACCTTCATTTTCGGTGACGTCCTCGCGAAGCTGCGCCAGTCTGGCCCTAAAGCGCGGCGGGCAGTGTCACGTGAGTATTTGCCGGTCCGCTCTCATCACGCTTTGGCCAAGTGAGCGTAACTTGCTGCGAAACGCGCGAATTTGTGCTCGCCGCACGTCACCGGGTTGTAGCGAACCGGGTTGCTGTCCGTGACGCATAAGGGCAATGGTTCGATGATCGCGTCGAAATCAGCGTCAATAAAGAAGGGGTTTGAGTATCGCTCGCGTCCCGAGGTATTCACCACGCGGTGCATGTTCGCCAAGTAGACATCGTTGGTGAGCCGCTGAATCAGATCGCCAATGTTGATTACGAATGTGCCGTGGATCGGCATGCCCTCGACCCAATCGCCATCTCGGTTCATGACCTGAAGACCACCCACGTCGTCCTGCGACAGGATGGTCAGATTGCCGTAGTCCGTGTGGGCGCCAATACCTATGATCTCTTCGCCTATGTAGCCACTCTGCGGCGGATAATGAAGCAGGCGCTGAATGCTGATCGGGTTGCGCATGAAGTTTTCGAAATAGCTTTCCGACTGGTCCAGACTGAGCGCGATTCCCTTCAATAGTATTTTCGCGAGGTCCACCATTTTTTGATGGTATTCGTACGTCAATTTCTGGAACTCGGGCAAACTTGAGGGCCACTGATTGGGGCCAAGAAACGGACCTTCCAGCGTCGGACGTTCAGGTCCGATGTCAAAGCACTCCTTCAGGTCTTTCGTCTTGCCCGGATCGGTGTTCTCCCCGAACGGCTCAATGTATCCGCGGAGCGCCACATCGGATTTGCTAACGTGCAATGTCATCTTCTGCGACGTGGGCAGATCAAAGAACCGACGGCTCACATCGAACACCGAATCCACGAAATCCTGCGGAATACCGTGGTTCTTCACATACATGAACCCAGTGTTCGACAACGCCCAACGTATCTCCTTCGCCACCCTCTGCTTATTGCTGCCATCGAGAAGCGGCGCGATGTCAACGACCGGCAGCTTGTCAAAGCTTTCGCGTTTCGCGCGCAGCTTGTCGTCCAGTTTGGCTACGAGATTTTTGCGCATTAATCACCTTTGTTTGACGATGGAGCCGAAACAACGAATTGGACATTTTTGACTAGCAGCATGAAGAAGTGCCGGGAAGGATGGTACCTAGTGGTTTACGCCTGACATAAGAGTCCAGCTGGGGATTCCCTTTTGTGAGTGCGCATGCGAGTCTGGCGCATGCGCACAGGAATATTGCTCACCGTTTCTTCGATTGATCGTCAGCGTCTGGGCGCGCTGATCAGGGATCGCAATGCGCCGCAGAAGCACGTTTGGCGCGCCGAGATCATTCTGTTGAGCAGCGACGGCGTGGGCACCGTCGAGATCATGCGGCAAACTGGTAAGTTCAAGACCTGCGTGTGGCGCTGGCAGGAGCGCTTCGCCGCGGAAGGTTTCGAAGGGCTGTTGTTGCGATAGCGTCATCATGGCCGCTCCTCCGTTGGTGCACTGGCCTTCTTGGGCACCTGGAAAACCCAGTAGTGCGCGTCCTCCTCCTCGACATATCTGCCGTCGTTTAGACGCTGTGCCGGTATAAGGATGCCCGCATTTTGTAGACTCCGCACCTCATCTTCAAAGGATGTGGTCTCCGCATAGCTCTTTCGGGTGCTTACGATGACGAATCCGTTCGGGCGCGTGACGCGAGCCAGTTCGCGCAGTGCATCCGGTCGGACATGCCCGAGCGTGAAGACGCCGCAGCAGACCGTGATATCATAGCTCGCGCTGGAGTAGTCGGAGAGCGGCCCGTTGAGGTCGACATCGCCTCGGACATTGCGGTAGACGCGAGTTTGCTGGGCCTTTTCGGCCATCTCCACGGAGAGATCGAACCCGTCGATCAACCGGAACCCGAGGCGTTCCAGTTCCACGCCCACGAGGCCTGTTCCGCAGCCAGCGTCCAAGATTGCGATGGCTGCTCGCTGCCTAGCCAAATAGGCCGTCTGCACGGCGCCCGCGAGTTCCGCCACGATCATCGGCCCGCAGTATCCATCGCGGCCCACATCCGAATCGTAGGAACTGGCCCATCCGCGATAGAAGTGGACCAAGCGACCGGCGTCGCTGTCGAGAGCGTGGGAATCCGTAATGCGCTTTCGTGCGGCTTGCTCCAGTGCCGTCTGCCGATCGAGGGTGTTCATGATAGTTCCTCCATGTGTGAGTGATCCGAATGCGGCAAAGTTGTCATTGGAGGCGCAATGGCCGGCTCAACCCAAGAGCTGTTCGTTCCGTACGCTGAGCCGGCCGTCGCGGACGCTTCCAGCGAAATGCACGCCACCTGCTGCCGCCGGACGGCGATCTCAAGCGTGCTCAGTGGGGATGTGTCGACTTGAGCACTGTCCGGCGCATTCCGGCCAGGGCGCTCTGTGCGCCTACTAACTTGTCGAAGACGTTGCGTGGCAGCGGCAGGTAGTTGACGACAAATGCCGTAATCGCGGGCCGCATCTCGATGCGTCTTGTCACCGGGTGTCCTTTTCGAGCAAGTCGTTCGCGGCCGCGGGATTGATCTCTTCTTTATCTGATAGCCGGCGTCCAGGAGCTTGGCGATTGGTCGGCCCAACGCTGTCGGTCGCAATGAATCCGATACATTGTGGAAACGAGCGGCGCGCACGGCGCTTCCTCCACCCTCTACAGCAGACATGGGGACTTCCTTTCACAGGTCGGCCGGCGAGACCTTTAGGCCAAGCTCCATCGTTTCAGGGAATATCATCCGGCTTTATGAATATCAAGCTAGTTTATGTTAAGATTATACTCCACATGTTAAGTTTAGTTTACTGGTATTTAATATTTACGTGGGGGTTTTATCACAATACGTCAACAAAATATTTTCATCTATAGCGACCTGAGGGTGACGAAAACCCGTTCGGCAGCCGCGAGAGGTCGACATTGGCTACGGTGCGGTCCGGTGGGAACCACATTGATCTCAAGGCTGCTCGACGTGAGCACCAGCTGATCGGGATCGAGCTTCTCCGATCTGCGGCTGGAAGGACGCGTGGTGGAGTTCACGCACCAAAATGCTCCCGGCGTTCATTGGTGCGCGGCCAGACCTCGGCTTCCATTTGCGCTCGCTCCGCCTGCTCGGCCGTACTGTGGGAAAACATCAAACGACCGGCGCCTGCTGTCGATTTCGTCGAGTGCGCGACACAGGGCAGGAGTTCTGTCCCAATTTCATGCAGCCCATTGAATAATACGCAAGCCTCTGTCTGGCCTCTGTCTGCACAGTTGACACGACTTTTGATGCTCCCTTGTTGCAAGCGCCCGGAGGTTCCGACCAAGATTCAGATTGGGAGCCATCTCGAGATCGATGAAATGAAGGATAAAGCAACATGTCAGGTCGGCGTGAGTCCACATCGCCCGACTCGAGACGGGTCAGGAGGTTCACCAGTCGCGTAGATGCGTTCCCCCGCCGTGTCGACCGGGGACAGAAGAGATTGGTGCGGGAGCACCTCAAGGCGGGATCTGCCCGCTTGAGCCCGAAGAACACAGGACCCCGTACCCCATCTACCGCGGGGGGCCACGAGGCCGGTGTTCCGCATTTGCTCGAGCGGATTGAGTTTGAAGCGTTCCGGCTGTGAGACCCACGCCTTGCAGATGAACTCGTAGGGTGTGAGACCCTTGAGGGTCTTGAGCCTGCGGGCGAAGTTGTAGGCGGCGACGAAGTCGGCAAGATGGGTGCAGAGTTGGTCGTGGCTCTCGTAGTAATGCCTCCTTGATCAGCGTCACCGCCGAGCCACCGGCACCGGGGGTGGTGAACTGGATGTTGTCGGTAAGCACGGTGTGGATCTTGGAGGGCACGGCCGCGATCAGCCGCAGTAGGAAGTCTCTTGATACGGCTGTGGGGGCCTTCTCGTGCAACTCGACGAAGGCGAACTTCGAGGTGCGGTCGATAGCGACGAACATGTGCAGCTTGCCCGGCATCCGCCCAGACCGTCTTCGTCACCATGGATCAAGGCAAGCGCCGGCACCGTGTCGTTGACGTTGGCCGGTGTGGTGATCACCGTGCCGATCAAGCCCGAGCCCTCGTCCCCCCGACATGGACCCTGTAGCTAAAGGTGAAGCCGCGCTTGCCGCGGTGAAGGCGGGCGTCCGCCTCCTTCGAGCTCGCTCGCTCGAAGGGGCGCCGAGATCGCATCGATCAGCGTTGCATCCAGCATCGTGCCCCGCTTCAGGATCACGCCGGCCTTCTCCAACTGCCAGTCCAGTTCGCCAAACAGCTTCTCCAGAAGCCCTTCGCCGACAAGCAGGTTGCGAAGGCTGCGTGTTTCATAAATTCGCGGACACCCATTCCGCTAATTCGCGGACAGCGATGGAATGCACCCCTGGACTGAGACAGAGAAAATAGCGGACAGTTTCCCGCAAGATCAGGAAACTGTGCATGGGATCGCAAAGGATCATCAATGAAGAGGACAAGCTCTCGCTTCTGCAACGAATGGAAGCGGGCGAGAATATCAGTGAATTGGCAAGGGAGGCCGGGATTAGCCGGCAACGGCTGTACGATTGGCGTGATCGCCTGCGCCTAACCGGCAGCCTCAAGGCGCGTCGTCGTGGACGTCCCGGGAAGGCATCGGTTGTCTCGTCGGAGCCGTTGCAGCAATCGGGTGAGATGGCGCTGCCGCCTGAGGAGAAGGCGCTCGCCAAAGCGAGACGGCGCATCTCCGAACTGGAACAGAAAGTCGGCCAGCAGCAATTGGATCTCGATTTTTTTCAAGAAGCCTTGCGGCGTATCAGGGACGATCACCGGCAGGACACCGCGCCTGGCGGCACGGAGTGTTCGAGGTCATCGAAAAAATGACCGCTGGTTCGTCGCAAGGCATTGAAAGGATGTGCTGGCTGGCAGGCGTCAGCCGGGCCAGTTATTACCGGCATTGGCAAAGTTCGGCGCCGCGTAAAGAGGAGACGGCCCTGCGTCACCCTTATTCAGCAGCCCGCCCTCAATAACCGTCACTATGGCTATCGACGGATAGGCGTCTTGCTGCGCCGAGAAGGGTGGCAGGTCAATCATAAACGGCTGTTACGGATCCTGAGAGAAGATAATCTCCTGTGCTTGCGCTCCCGCCCTTTCGTGCCGATGACGACCGACTCGCGCCACGGCTGGCGCGTCGTTCCCAAGCTCGCGCGTGGCATGATTGTGACCGACGTCGACCAACTCTGGGTCGCGGACATTACCTATCTTCATCTGGCCGAGGAGTTCGCCTTCTGGCAGTCATTCTCGATGCTTCAGTCGTAAAGTCGTAGGCTGGGCCCTGGACACGCATCTGCGTGCAAGCCTGGCCATCGACGCTCTCGAAATGGCGATCGCCACGCGCACCCCGGCGCCGGGCAGTTTGATCCATCATTCTGACCGCGGCGTGCAATATGCGTGCAATGCCTATTCCGCTCTTCTCAACCTTCACGGCATCCAGGCAAGCATGAGCCGCGTTGGCAATCCCTACGACAATGCCAAAGCGGAAAGCTTCGTGAAAACATTGAAGCAGGAGGAAGTGCAGGGCCTTACTTACAAGGACGCGGTCGACGCCCACAATCGGATCGGGGCCTTCATCGAAACCATCTACAATCAGCAGCGGCTGCACTCGGCGCTCAACTATTTAACCCCGGAGGAATACGAACAGAAACATTCACGCAGACGACACATGGAAATGGCCGCATAAGCTTAACATGGCGAACTGTCCGCTATTTTCTCTGTCTCAGTCCAGGGGTGCATTCCAGCGATTTCAGTAATTACGGGACAGTGATTCCGCTAATTCCCGCAGTTTTCGGAGCGGATATAACGGTCGGTTCTCGGGAGCGCCGTTCTGGCATTTTGCCCTCTCATCATCGGGTTGAGAGGGGCCATGCCAAGACGGAAGCAAGCGAGACGAACGACAGTGAAAGACCTACGATCCATCCTGCGCCTGACGCATGAGCAGGGCCTCTCGGTGCGAGCGGTGTCGGAACGGCTGAAGATCAGCAAGACTTCGGTTTCGACCTATCTGTTGCGGGCGCGTGAGGCTGGCATCTCGGACTGGCCGCTGCCGCCGGGCTATGACAATGACGTATTGCTTGAGCGGCTTCTGTTTCGCCGGGTTGGCCGTCCGCCACAGGATCTGGACGAGCCCGATTGGGCGAAGCCGACGATCTCAGCCGCGACGAGTGGCTCGGCCTGATGCTCGATCGTGAAGCCGCCATGCGTGCCGACAAGCGTCTGACCAACCGTCTCGCCGTTGCCAGGCTGCGCTTTGTCGACGCCTGCATCGAGAACATCGACTTCGCCCCGCATCGCGGGCTCGACCGGCGCAATACGCTGTCGCTGGCCCAAGGCGCCTGGCTGAAGGCGCATGAAAACCTCATCATCAGCGGGCAGACCGGCACCGGAAAGACTTGGCTGGCCTGCGCCTTCGGACGTCAGGCCGCCCGGCTCGATCATTCCGTGCTCTACCTGCGCATGCCACGTCTGTTCGAAGATCTCGCCCTGGCGCGTCTCGACGGCCGCTTTCCCCGTCTCATCGACAAGCTGGCTCGGGTGCAACTGCTGATCCTTGACGACTGGGGCACCCACAGCCTGACCGACCAGCAGCGTCTCGATCTGCTGGAAATCTTCGAGGAACGCTATCGCCGGAAATCAACGCTGATCACCGCGCAACTGCCGATCGCCCAGTGGCATGCCATGATCGGAGAGCCGACAATCGCCGACGCCATTCTCGACCGGGTGGTGTCTCATTTGACGGTGATCGACCCGCGTCACGGCCTTGCGGGCCAGCGTCTGGAGCTGGTTTCGTCCCGTTTTGCGCGCGGTCCGGCTTTCGTCGTTGTTCGACTGCCTGACGGACGCCGCCGCTCAATTCGGCGTTCGGTGACCGACCTTGCAGCGGCGTCACCGGAAGAACAGGGCGTGTCGAAATCGTTGGCCCGCATCAACGTCCGAACGCTGCTCATATTGCTGCACCATTTGAACAGCACCTTGGCCTCCCGTATCGAGGAGGTGATTCGCGATGAACATACAGTCGAATCTGTACCGCGTAGCGTCCCAGACCCTCACCGAACTTCCCAACCCGGGCATGGCGACACTCCCGAGCCTTTGGCTCAACTTGCCGGGGGAGACGCAGAAGCAGATCGCGCAGAGCCTCGCGCGACTTCTCTTGCGGATGCGATCGATGGGCGCGCCGACAGCGGCGGATCGGCATGTTGAGAGCATCGAATAGAGCGGACGAGTGCGTCACTGCTGCGCATCGCGGCAAGCTCGCTCACATTTACGTCCGCCAGTCCTCCGTGAACCAGGTGCGGCATCATCAGGAAAGCACGGAACTGCAATACCGCCTCGTCGATCGCGCGGTCGCTCTCGGCTGGCCGCATGAACGTGTGCACGTCATTGACGAAGATCTTGGCAAATCCGGAGCCGGGACCATCGAGCGGATGGGCTTCAAGAAGCTGATCGCCGAGATCGGATTGGGGAATGCCGGTCTGGTCATCAGTCTCGATGCCTCCCGCCTTGCTCGCAACAACCGCGATTGGCATCAGCTCCTCGATTTGTGCTCGCTCTTCGGCGTCATCATTGCCGATGGCGAACGTCTCTACGATCCCTGCGCCTACCATGACCGCCTGTTGCTCGGTTTGTCGGGCCTCATGAGCGAAGCGGAGTTGCACCAGATCAAGCAGCGCCTCCATCAGGGCGAGCGTCAGAAGGCGGCACGCGGCGAGCTACGCCTTCCTGTTCCCGCCGGACTGGCGCATGGTCGCTCCGGCGAGATCATTCTCAATCCCGATGAGCAGGTGCAGGCGAGGCTCGGCCTCGTCTTCGCCAAATTCCGCGAGCTTCACAGTGCGCGGGCCGTGATGCGCTACCTGCGAAAGAACGATTTGCCGCTGCCCGTGCGTCCCGTGCTCGGCCCAGCACCGCACGATGTGGTGTGGCGCGAGGCCGACAGTTCACGGGTTCTCAGCATTCTTCAAAATCCTGCCTATGCTGGAGCGTATGTCTATGGCCGGAGGCGGATGGAAGGCGGGCGGATTCGCCATGGCGTTTATCGCCCGAGGACGACCAAGGTCCCCATCGCCGACTGGGAGGTTTGCCTTCAGGCTGCTCATCCTGGTTATATCGGCTGGGAGGAGTTCATGGAGAACCAGAGGCGACTGGAAAACAACATCAACCGCTACGAAGCCGGCCATTCGGGCGTGCCGCGCAAGGGAGCGGCACTGCTGCAGGGCATCGCCGTTTGTGCGCGGTGCGGTCGCCGGATGAGCCTGCGCTATAGCGGTCCCGCCGGCGACTATCCCGTCTACACGTGTCGCGCCGACCGTGATCAGGAGGGCGGGCCGCTATGCCAGGAAGTGCGTGCGCTGCCTGTCGATGCGCACGTCGAAAGCATCCTGCTCGAGGCCTTGACGCCGGACAAGATCGCCATCGCCCTCGCCGCCCTGGGCCAGATCGAAGAAGAGACGCGTCAACTTGAGCGGCAGTGGGCGCTGCGGCGCGAGCGGGCTCGTTATGGGGCGGAAAGAGCACGGCGCCAATATGATGCGGTCGAGCCGGAGAACCGTCTGCTGGCGCGTTCGCTGGAGCGCGTCTGGGAAGAGAAGCTGCGCGCCGCCGAGGCGATCGAACAGGACTACGAACGCTGGCGACATGACGAGCCCCTGGTCTTGAACGAGCCGGATCGCGAGGCGCTGCAAAAGCTGGGCGAAGATCTGCCCGGCATCTGGCACTCGCCTTCGACAACGGCGGCCGAGCGCAAGGGCATCCTGCGCCTCATCGTCTGCGAGGTCATTCTCGACCAGAAGCGCTTCCACGGCCAGGTCTGGTTCAAGATCCTGTGGCAGACGGGAGCGACAAGTGAACACTCTCTCCAGAGGCGGGTCCACACCTATGGCGACTACATCGATCTGGAGCGGCTGCGCAGCCGAGCGATCGAACTCAACGCCGCGGGCAAAATGGACAAGGAGATCGCCGCGACGCTGAACGCCGAAGGCTTGTCGCAGCGCGCGGCCGCGCGTTCAAAGGTGAGAATGTCTGGCTTCTGCGGACACGTTGGGGCATCCCCACGGTCAAGATCAATGGGACGAGCGCCAATCCCGACCGCTGGCCAGATGGAACCTACTCTGTTCAAGGGGCGGCCGCCGCCCTGGACGTCACACCCCAAACCGTCTTCGACTACCACGCCCGTGGCTGGATCGAGGGACGCCAGCTCACGAAGGGGCAGCCGTGGCAAATCGAACTCTCGGACAACCAGATCAACACGCTGCGAGCGCGGATCGCACGTACCAGGCGATCAAGGAAGAAGGCATCATGAAAACTTCGCTGACCCAACCCTGGCCGATGCCATCCTCGACCGCCTCGTTCACAACGCCTATCGCATCGATCTCACCGGTGAAAGCATGCGAAAACAGCGCTCGCCAAGAGCGACCGAAACAGCGCAAGCTTGACCTGAAACGAAACTCAATCCAAACATCAACGAGACCCAGGATTAGTCCGAAAAATGGCCGGCTTCAAATCGGAACACCGGCCGGAATGAAATCGGAATGACTGGCCGGCTTCAAATCGGAATCGATGGCCGGCTTCGTCGGAATACGCTCGGTGAGCGCCTTTGCGAGGTATCGCTTGCCCCAGCGTCCGGCTAACCAATAGAGCTCGGGAATATGAAATGCGTCACTTGC
>NZ_JAMYOL010000043.1:0-28834 GCF_040319815.1 Mesorhizobium sp. M0854 | reverse complement strand
TGGCTCGACGACATCGCCCCAAAAGTCTTGCCGGACAGCAAGCTCGGCGACGCCGTCTCCTACACCCTGAACCAATGGGGATATCTGACTCGTTACACCGAGGACGGCAGCATGCCGATCGACAACAATCTTCTCGAGCGTGACATCAGAATCTTTGCCACTGGCCGGAAAAGTTGGCTGTTCAGCGATACCGTCGACGGAGCCAGGGCCAGCGCCGTCATCTACAGCCTGATGTTGACCTGCCGCGCCTGTGGCGTCGAGCCGTTAGCGTGGCTGCGCCACGTCCTCACTGAACTACCTCAGCGCCCCGAGAACGCAGCCATCGAGGATCTGCTGCCCTTCAACTTCGCCAAAGCAACAGCAGTCTGATCAGACCAGATACCGTTCCCAATTCGAAGGCCATCCGTCGAAAGCGCCGGCGTCAACGTGCAGGGAAAATCGCGCTTACGAATCATCCAACAAGGAGAGGGCATCCATGAAGGAAGTTAGCATTATCGCCGTTGACCTGGCAAAGCAGGCTTTTCAGGTTCATGGCGCCGCGGCTGAGGGGTCGGTTGTCTTTCGCAAGAAGCTGTCGCGTTCGCAGTTTCTGGCGTTCCTGAGCCGGCAGCCGGCCTGCCTCGTGGCCATGGAAGCTTGCGCGACGTCGCACTACTGGGGACGCGAGATCATGAAGCTGGGGCACACCGTCCGGCTGATCCCGCCAATTTACGTGAAGCCCTTCGTGAAGTTATGGTCAGGTGAGCATATCTTCACGAACGGGCGCACATATTGCGGCGCGATCAGCTTGACTGCATGGCCCAGCTTCACCAACTCGCGCGCCCAGTAATGGGCGCTGCCGCAGGCTTCCATAACAACAAGTGCCGGTGGCTGCTCTGACATGAACCTGAAGAACTGCCCGCGAGACAGTTTCTTGCGGTACTTCACATCGCCTGTCATCGACGCCCCGTGTAGCTGGAAAACATTCTTTGCCAGATCCACTCCGATCAACGTATCCTTCATCCGCCGTCCTCTCTGTTCTGTGGCTTACACCACATCACCTTGGCACATTGCGATGCCGTTAGGGGAGGACGGCAACCACCCCATCTGCCAAGCGACAGCCGCCTTCGGTACAGCTAATGAACGAATATGCGAAGCTGGTCCTGGGTGACCCTCACGCTTGGTAGGCAGTTGCCGCAACGTGCCACGTCGGCGGATACCTATTGATTGAAAACCGGCCGGGCGGTGTGGAACTGCCCGTGTCCTCTGCCCTTAAGAATTCGGCGGTGACTCGTTCGACCAAGCTCCGCTCGGTCATGTCTCTGAGCGCGTTCCATACCCTCAGCACCTCAGGCGAGGCAATAGCCTGACCGGCCGACCTGGATGGATTAGAACACGGCCAGCGATCTGCTCAGCCGATGGTAAATCTCTTTAGCGCTCTGTTCGCAAACAGCATCCGTGCTCTCTCTTGGACGAACACGTTTCAATAGCGGATTCGTGAATTACGGACGCGCGTGGCGGTACTGTGATGGTTCTGACGAGAAAGCCGGGAAACTACCCGATTGTGGCACAAATTATCAAAAAACGAAAAGATCAATACCTATAAATGATAACGCGTATGGACATTCTCGGGCGGCTATGACTTCCTTAAGGGGCACTTTGATGTCGCTATAAAGTGCGACCTCAAAAAACTGGGCCTATTAATCAGAACCAGGGGAACTCACATGCGTCTAACATCCTCTATCGCGTATCTATCCGCCGCGCTCGCCCTCGCCGGGGCAGCAGCCACATCGGCGCACGCTTCCGTACTTGACAACGTCAAACAACGCGGCGTGCTGAATTGCGGGACTGACAACACAACCCCGGGGTTTGGTTATCTCAATCCGAAAACCTCCAAGATGGAGGGAGTGGACGTTGATCTGTGTCGTGCTACTGCGGCCGCTGTGCTCGGCGACCCTGACAAGGTCAACTTCGTCGTCGTTACCGATAAGAGCCGCTTCAACGCGGTTCAGACAGGCCAGGTGGACATCGTCTATGCACATACCTCTGTATTTGCGTCCCGCGCGGCGGCGCTTGCAGTCGACTTTCTTCCCCCGTACTTTTTCGATGGTGGTGGGGTCATGGTGACGGCCGCGTCCGGTGTAAAATCAATCGGCGATCTCTCCGGCGCAGCAATCTGCACCACGCAAGGGTCCGGCAGCGAAGCTACAATCGCCCAGGAGATTAAGGCTCGTAATATTGCGAACACCAAAATCCTGACGTTTGACAGCAATGAGAAGCTCTTCTCTGCACTGACCAGCGGGCGGTGCAATGCGATGTTCACCGACAAGTCGGCGCTTGCCGCCTGGCGCGGCAACTCACCGAAGCCCAATGAATATCTAATTCTGCCCGAGACCCTGGGGGCGGCTCCATTCGCTGGTATCGTCGTTCAGAACGATCCGGAGTGGCGAAAGCTGATGACCTGGACGCTGTATGCTCTGTTTCAGGCAGAGGAATGGGGCATCACCAGTGCGAACTTGAGCGAGATGAAGAAGTTGCCTGATCCCGCGATTCAAAAGTTCCTCGGTGTAAACGGCGGGTTCGGCGCGGACTTCCATGTTTCGGATAGCTTTATCTCAGACATGATCAAAGGCGTCGGCAATTTCGGCGAGATCTATGATCGGTCGCTGGGACCTAAGACGCCGCTCTATCTTGAACGTGACAAGACACCAAACGCGCTCTCGAAGAATGGCGGTCTCTTGTACTCGATACTGTGGCTCTGAACGCTGCCACACGATGCCAAACGTTTGTTGCCCAGAGCCGTAAACTGATGAACAACCTTACGCAAGTGCGGCTTGAGCCGGTTGCGTCGCCCTCCGGGGGGCGGCGGCGCGCCGCGCGAATCCGCCACCAAATGATCCACGCCAGCGTCGTGGTTGCCGCAATTGCGATCGTTGCCTTCGCAGGTGTAGCAATCCAGCAAAGTCTGGCAGAGCGCGGGATCGCCTTCAGTTTTGGCTACCTTTCGCGGCCTTCGCAATTCAATGTCAGTGAGGGCTTCGCAACTGCCTGGAACGGATGGTGGCCCGCATTTTCGATCGTAACTTCTGAGTCTACAAACCTCCAGATGCTGACTGCAGGGTTGTTCAACTCAATCAAAGTGGCGTTACTCGCTATCATCTTCTCTACTGTCATCGGAGTGATCTTTGGCATTGCTCGCCTGTCGACGAACTGGCTGATACGACAGCTCGCCTTCATTGTCGTGGAGTTCGTCCGCAACACTCCCCTGCTGATACAGGTGGTATTTTGGTACTTCGCCTTCTTCCTACGGCTGCCGCCCGTCACAGATGCCGCGAATGTTGAGAAGTGGTTTGTCTTCGGGCAATCAGGTCTGTTTTTGCCCGTGCCGCACATATCCGACGGGGTAGCGCCAGTCTCCTTCGTTTTCGTTGCCGTGGCGATAGGCTTGATGTTCGTCGCTTGTTGGCCACGTCTCTCATCGGGTCGTCGTTGGGCCTTGCTTGGCGCAGGTATCGTGACTGCCGGTGCAGCCTACGCAACCGGCTTTCGCATTGACATGGCATTGCCCGTTGTTGGGCGCTTCGGCGCTGTTGGCGGAATACAGCTCTCACCCGAGATGTCGGCAATTCTGATTGCCGTCATCGTCAACAGCGCGGCGTATATTGCAGAAATTGTTCGCGGCGCCATTGAAGGATTGCCCAAAGGGCAGTGGGAGGCCGCCGCCGCGATCGGGCTATCCCGCAGAGACACGATCCGAGATGTGATCCTTCCCCAGGTTTTCAGGATTATTCTGCCCTCCCTTGCAAACCGTTATATCAGCTTGACGAAGGATACGTCTCTGGGGATCGCGATCGGTTTTCCCGATCTCTTCAACGTAAGCGGCACAGTGGCCAATCAATCGGGCCACAGTATCGAGACAGTGTTGATCGTCATGGCGGTCTATCTGTTGCTGAGCTGGGTTATTAGCGCCTTCATCAACTTCTTGAATGGGCGGGTTGTTCTGGATGGGCCGCGGTAATGAGAAAATCGTATCTGTGGATTCGACGGAACCTGTTTGAAAATCGTTTTGATTCCGTTTTGTCGATACTCGTCCTCGCGTTAGTCGTTTGGCTGACAGTACGACTTTTGGGATGGGCATTTTGGGATGCACATTGGGTTGGCATCTATGAGAGCCGACGCCTTCTACTGGTTGGCCTATATCCGCGGGAAGAGATATGGCGAACCTGGTTGATGTTGGCCATTCTTTGCACGGCGATTGGCGCCGTCATGGTGCGAAAACTGCGTCGCTTTACCGTTGCTATTTTGCTGACAGCTTGCGCGGCCGCCGTCCTTGTATTGGCCCCCCCCGGGCTTGATAGGTGGGGTGGCCTCCTGCTCAGCCTGATGCTGGCAATCGTTGTTTCAGCTGCGTCCTTGCCGCTTGGCATCCTGCTCGCGTTTGGCCGGACCAGTCGCAACCCAAGTCTAAGAGCCTGCTGCGCTGGCTATATTGAAGTGATGCGGTCAGTTCCCTTGATTCTGGTTGTCTACTGGATCTGGATAACGGTGCCTCTGTTCCTGCCTGACACGTCGATCTCTTCTCTCGTGCGAGGCATGATCGGCTATACTGTCTTCAATGCCGCTTATGTGGCCGAGTTTGTGCGAAGCGGCATTCAAGCCGTGCCTCGCGCCCAGCGGGAGGCAGCGCAGTCCCTAGGGATGTCAAACTGGACAGTTTCAACCGAGATCGTGTTGCCACAAGCCATCCGGGTCGTGCAGCCTGCTCTAGTCGGTAACGTCCTCGATGTTTTTAATGGCGCGACACTTGTTTTCATCATTGGGCTTACAGACTTCTTGCGCGCGGGACAGATGATCCTGGCTGACCCAGCATCAAGCGGCGCGATCAATGAAGTATACGTGTTTATGTTTGCCGTTTACTTTCTCATCGGCTCGGCAATTACATTTGGAGCTCGGCGGATGGAAGCTCGCATGCAGAGGAGTACCCGTTAATGCTCACGCAATCAAGCGAATCTCATCCGACGATCGTAACGTTCACGAACGTTAACAAGTTCTACGGTTCATTCCAGGCCTTATCGAATATCAGTCTCTCTGTGACTGCGGGGGAGGTGGTAGTCCTCATCGGTGCCAGCGGCTCTGGCAAGTCTACGCTCATCCGGTGTGTCAACGGACTGGAAACCTATGAAAACGGCACCTTGGTGGTCGACGGGTTCTCGATGCCGACCACGGAGGATTTCGATTTCGGGGGTGCCAAGGCACTGCACCAGATTAGGCGCGGCGTGGGAATGGTGTTTCAACAATTCAACCTATTCCCCCACAAGACCGTGCTGGAAAACATCACGCTTGCACCGATCCGGGTGCGCCGCAAATCTCGCGCCGAGGCGGAGGCTGTCGGCCTGCGGTTGCTCGAGCGTGTTGGTCTGGGAAATCAGGCACAAAAGTACCCTGGGCAGCTGTCCGGCGGCCAGCAACAGCGCGTTGCTATCGCCAGATCATTGGCGATGGAACCTCACGTCATGCTGTTTGACGAACCTACGTCCGCGCTCGATCCCGAATTGGTGGGAGAGGTGCTCGACGTCATGCGCGAGCTGCGGAATGAGGGCATGACGATGATGATCGTCACACATGAAATGGCCTTCGCTCGCGAGGTCGCTGATCGTGTCATCTACATGGATCGGGGAGCGATTGTAGAGGTGGGTCAACCGGAGCAAATCTTTGACGAACCGAGAAACGAGCGCACCCGGACTTTCTTATCGCGTGTTTTGAAGCACTAAGAACCAGCGCCACGCCGCCGCCCATGCGTCAAAGGCAGAGCATAACGAGTCAAGACCGCAGCTCGCCGCGGGCCACGCAACGGTGGCTGACCGGGACTAGACGTGTCGATGAACTTAAGTCGAGCGCAGCCTTACGCAGCGAACTCGGCTGGTCGCACAGGTACTAGTTAACGCAGCTTAGGCTGCCATTTGGTGTTTGATCGGCCAGTTCAGAACTTTCTGTACTGGACGGACCCCCTTGGGATTGAAAAGAATGGAAACGCACCACGGGAATGTCGTCATACTGGCTACAGGCGGTTCAATCGCGCAGACTTCGCCAAGCGACCCGACGTTGACGGGCGAGGCGTTGCTGGATGCCATTCCCGAACTACGACATAGGTTTAATGTTCTGGTAGAGCAGATCGCTCAGGTGTCTAGTCCTGACATCACAGCGGAACACTGGCTGGAACTGGCAAGGCGCATAAATAGAGCCGTTGCAGATGAGAAGGTCCAGGGCGTCGTGGTGACGCATGGCACCGACACGCTCGAGGAGACGGCCTTTTTCCTCAATCTCACTGTCAAGAGCGATAAGCCTGTCGTCGTCGTCGGAGCTATGCGCAGACCCTATGCGCTTGGCGCAGATGGGGCAGCCAACCTCCACGACGCCGTAGTTCTAGCCAGTTGTCGAGAGGTGATGGGTAGGGGTGTGCTCGTCGTCCTGAATTCTGAAATTCATTCGGCGCGAGATGTCACGAAGACAACCTTCAATCTCGATGCTTTCAAATCACCCGATTTTGGGCCCATCGGCCAGATGGTGAATGGCCGGCCGGTTTTTTACCGGAGATCGGAACGCAAGCATACGCTGTGGAGCGCCTTCCCGCTCGACCTGCCTCGCTTACCTGCGGTCGCGATTGCTTACAGCTACGTCGGCGTGACGCCTGATGTGCTGGAAGGAATTGCGGCGTCTGACTATGAAGGCGTCGTTTGGGCTGGAACCGGCAGCGGGAGCCTTCCCAAGGCAATCAGACCGGCAGCAAGAGCGGTTGTGCAGAAGGGATTGGCATTTGTCCGCTCTTCACGCGTGCACTGCAGCTACATCAAGCGCAACGATGAGGTAGACGACGATGCCCATGGGTTCATCACCGGAGACTCTCTCAGCCCACAGAAAGCACGCATCCTGTTGATGCTTTCTCTTAGCCAGACAAACGACCCTGTGAAGATCCAGAGCTTTTTCGACACCCACTAAAGAGACACCTCGTTTCGACGCGGAAGAGCCGCAAGGCGATCAATGTCGATGCGTCGCATGCGAGCTTAGACGGCTCAACCGACTTGGCGGAAGCACAAGGCGCACTACGCTTTTGAAAAGAAAGGCAAATACGTGTCATCTACGGAACAGTCACCCGCCGCGCATGTGCCGGAGGCAAAGCGGTTGCTTCTTAAAAGCGTCTTGAGCTACGCGGATGCCAATGTCAGCGCCAGTTTAGACCGGCTGTTTCAGTTATTGCGCATACCGTCGGTCTCGTGCGATCCGCGTTATGCTCCCCAGTGCCAAGAGGCGGCATCATGGCTGACATACGAGCTTGGGAGCATTGGATTTGACGCATCTGTTCGGCAGACGACTGGCCACCCGGTCGTTGTCGCGCACCAAAAACAAGCGATCGGCCCCCACGTTTTGTTCTACGGGCACTATGATGTTCAACCAGTTGAGCCACTCGAGAAATGGGACGCAGATCCATTTGATCCAAGGCTGAAGGTGCAGCCCAGTGGCGATAGCCAGATTATCGCGCGTGGCGCCTCGGACGACAAGGGCCAGCTTCTGACCTTCGTCGAAGCGTGCCGCGCGTGGAAAACTGTGACTGGAGGTCTGCCTATCAGCGTTTCCATGTTCTTCGAGGGGGAGGAAGAGAGCGGCAGTCCCAGCATGGATAAATTTTTGGATCAAGCTGGCGACGAGCTGCACGCCGACCTCATGCTGCTTTGTGACACCTATCTGTGGAATGACGCGGTTCCGGCAGTCACTGTCATGTTTCGAGGATTGCTCGAAGAAGAAATCGAAATCACCTGTGCCAATCGCGACTTGCATTCGGGCGCCTACGGCAATGCCGCTCGTAACCCTATCCAGGTCCTTGCTGAATTGATCGCCAGCTTAAGGAGCAAGAGTGGGGCAGTGGCAATTGAAGGATTCTATGACGACGTCACAGAACCAGATGAAGAGCTTAAGTCCGAGCTGAAAAAGCTCCGCTTCGATGCCGACATGTTCCTACAGAACGTAGGTCTGTCGCAGGCTGCCGGCGATGAGGCGTATTCAGTTCTGGAGCAGGTTTGGACTCGCCCGTCATGCCAAATCAATGGCATTGCAGGTGGATATTATGGGGACGGCTTGAAAACGATCATCCCGTCGAAGGCCGTCGCCAAGGTATCTTTCCGGCTCGTTGCAGGACAGGATCCGGAAAAAATTCAAGCGAAGTTTCACGAGCACATTCGCGCGAGAATGCCCGTCGACTGCACTGTGAAGTTCACCGGACTTGGTGGAAGCAAAGCATCGGTTATTCCTTCAAACAGCCAATACCTGCGGCGCGCCCGCGCTGCTTTGAAAGATGAATGGAACTGCGAATCCGTGCTCATCGGCTCTGGTGGCTCAATTCCGATCGTCAGCGTTATGCAGAGCCGACTGTCCATCGATTCTTTGCCGATCGGCTTCGCGCGCTCTGACAATCGCCACCATAGCCCGAACGAAAAGTACGATCTCTCCAGTTTCCACAAGGGGATTCGGTCATGGATCAGGATCCTGGCAGAACTTTCCGGTGGCGAGAGCAATAAGTCTGAACTCTAAGATCGATTTCATTCGGCGGATGAACGGCCTCCACAATCACTATTGGAGAACGAAATGAACAGCAAAGCAGCTCAAGATCTGGACCATCTGGGGCCCTTCTTTTCTAAACAACACCCTGAGTTCCTAAAGATTTTCGAGGCGGTCAATGAGCTGCCGATTGACGACGCACATTGTCATCTTGTCACCGATCGTGAACCGGCGATGACCTCGAAGCGTTTCCTGGAGCGGATGTCGTTGGCAGCAATGGACACTGTGCCCGCCTACTTCCCCGCCGGTATCTACGATAAATGGCTCAGTGGCGATGACGCCGTACGGCATGATCTCAACAAGCAGTTCGGCATCCAGGAAAAAATAGACGGGATCATTGGTGACATTTCCCAAAGCATCTTTGTGAAGTTCCTCGTCAAAGAGATGGCACAGTTCTTAAGCTGTGAACCAGATCTCGAGGCCGTCATCGAGGCCAGGAACGCACGCACTCAAAATTATTGGGGCTACGTCAGAAGTCTGCTGCAAGACGTTAAATATGAGAACGTCATGGTTGATACCGGCTATTGCGAAGGCGCTTCGATGGCGGAGATCAACCGATATGATGACGAGATTCGGCCCTGCCGAATGAATAGGCTCGCCCGGATCGAGATGGTCCAGAAGGAGCTCTTTCCTCTCGAAATTTCGTTCGATGACTACGAGCAGCGATACATGGCTCGTCTGTTGGAACTGCTCGACGGCAACGGAAATTACGGCAAGAAGTCCTATGGGATGAAATCCTATCTTCTCCCCTACATCGGATTGATCGAACCTCTTCACGACAGGGAAATTGCTCGGACATCCTGGCAGGCACTAAGGGAATCGTACCACAAGATCCCAACGATGGACCGCCAGTCCGAATACAACTTGTCCAAGGATCTCCGTCGACACAATTTTACGCTTGCTCTTGAAGAATGCCTCAGACGCGACATTCCCATGCAGATCCACGCGGGCGACGGTGAGGCCCCATCCGTGATCCTTCGCAACCAAGACCCGTTCTATCTTGAGGAAGTCTGCCGGTTTGATCGCGACGGCGTCATGCGAATGCCGAAGATTATCCCGCTTCACGCGGGTTATCCCTCGGTTGGCAAAGCCGCCTGGCTCAGCCACCTTTACCCGAACTGCTATTTCGAACTGTCGATCATGACGCCGTTCGTGCACCAGAATTTGTTTCAGCGATATATGCAAGTGATGGAGGTCGTTCCGCTGTCCAAGATCCTGTATGCGAGCGACGCATTTCACGTTCCTGATCTCTATTGGCTGGCCGGCCGCTGGGGTAAGCGATACCTTGCGAAAGCGCTGACTGAGTATGTCGTAGGGGGAAGCTTGGACTTTGACGAAGCAATCGAGGGCGCGCGAATGATTCTCTATAAGAACAACAGGTCGTTGTACAAACTCGACTAAGCTTCCGAACGCCGGGCTAATCACGTCAGCGTAGCACCCGCGGCATTCGCTGCTGGATGATCAATCTGATGAACTTGACAGATGATGAGGCTCGAAGGCAGACCTTGCTCGATAGCTGGAGCGCGGCTTAACGCTACAGGGCGAAGCCGCGAGAAGGCCAGATCCGGTAAATCGCAGTCGATGGGTTATCCATCCCCAACACTCGTCTCGGGCTCGCCTTTGCATGGCGCCGTCGTGACACAGACGATCACCTCGACACACTGGTCAGTAGTTGCTGACGTTTATAAGAAGCCGCAGCCGGTTCGTGCAGGCCGAAGAGGCTCAATGATCGGAATAAATGAGGTCAAATAACGATAGGTAACGTAGACGGAACCGCCATTTCGAATATGCTCCGATCATCGCTATCGGCATTGGCAATTGCTTCGATCATTGCGAGGCGGCCGAGGGGGCAGTTCAGTTTTGCCCAGATATGGAAGTGGCTAGCTCCGCCTGCAGCGTGGCTGGCAGTCGGAGATTTAAATGAAGCAGCACTACGATGTTGAGGCGGTAAGGAAGTTGTTCCCTGTCGTCGAGAAGATGACCTACCTCGACTCTGGCTTCCAGACGCGGATGTCAACGCCCGTCAAGCACGCTCTCGAAGCATTCGTTTTTAAACGAAAGCTGTAAATCACCACGGAATCGGGACCCTGGTTGTTCGCGCAAAAGGGGACCCCGGTTGAGGGGTATTGAAGGGCACCTCCGTTAGCGCCCGATCAGACGAAGCTGGTCGGGGTTGCACAGCCTGATCGGGTGCGGCTGATTAGCTCTTCGACTTCAGCTTTGAGAGCGGTTCTTGAAGCGCCAGGACTCGTTTCCGGTAGGCCATTCGCCGAAGGCGAGATTGGTGGTGATGATGATCGAGGTGCGCTCGTAAAGCTTCGAGACCAGATGGAAGAGCAACTGCCCGCCGGCCTGGGCGAAGGGGAGATATCCGAGTTCGTCGAAGACGACGAAGTCGAGCCGGGTGAGATGGTCGGCAATACGACCCTGGCGGCCGGAGCGGGTTTCGGTCTCGAGCCTGTTGACCAGATCGACGACATTGAAGAAGCGCCCGCGCATGAGGGAGCGGGCAAGATGCGACTTTCCGGTGCCGGTGCCGCCGACCAGAAAGACGTTGCGCTGATCGGCCACGAAGGCGTCGTTGTGTCGATCGCCTCGGTCAGCGAACGGAACCCGGGACCCGTCGCCTCGATGTTCCCCATCAGGTGCAGCAAGTCCTTAAGGCTGCGCGACAATCGGTCGAGCTTCCAGGTCACGACGACATCGCCGTCGCGGAGCTGGCCGATCGTTTCCTGGACCTTGGGCCGGTCCCATCGGCCGCCACTGGCGGCTTCCTCGAACATGCGATTGCAACCCGCGACCTTGAGCGCGCGCAGCTGCGCAGCGTTCGACTGGTCGTCGCCCTTCGATACGGGGGCATAGCCGATGAGATAGGGTGCGGAGCTCAATCCGGTCCTTTCGCAAACGGCCGTCTGCGGAAGCCGATCGGCCACAACGGCCAGCTGCGGCTCCAAGCCTTTCACAATCCTCTTGCAAAGCTGCACCGAAAGGCAAGTGGTTTTTGAAGGGATGATCAATGCCCGCACGCATTTCGATGACCGATCCTGAGCGACCCAGTTGGCGCTGCCCGACACCGAGGCGATGGTCATTCGCCATCACAGTTTGGATGCGAACGACCTCGCTGCCGTCAACAGCGCCCGCACACCAGAGACGCGGCTCGGCTACGCGTTGCAACTCTGCTGCCTGCGTTATCCGGGGCGCCACCTTCGTCGCGGCGAATTGCTTCCCGCTATTATGCTCGATCACATCGCCGAGCAGATCGCGGTCGATGCCGAGGTGATCACCGGCTTCGCGCGGCGCATGCCCACACGGTACGACCAACTGCTCGCCATCAAGGCGCGTTTCGGCTTCATCGATCTCAGCAAAGCCGGTACGTGCAACGCTTCGCGCGTGGCTGGAGGGGGAAGGTGTAGGCCTGACCGACGGGCGCGTTCTGTTGAACAGGTTCCTTGAGGAACTCCGTGCCCACAAAATCGTCATCTCCCGCATCAGCCTCGTCGAGCGCATGGCGGCCGAGGCGATGCATGCGGCCGAGAACCGGGTCATCGCTGGTATCGATGAGTGTCTCGACACGGCGACCAACGACCGACTGGATGCGCTCGTCGCCGAGAAGACTCACGATCGGCAAACTCGGTTCTCCTGGCTGCGAGAATCCCGCCCCGCGCGTCGGCTCCGCTTGGCTTGTCGACATCCTCGACAAGATAGAGCTCGTTCGCGGCACTGGCGCGAATGCCGTTGTCACCGACGGGCGGTACGAATCGCGACTGGCGCAGTTTGCGCGCGAAGGCACCCGCTACACCGCGCAGGCTTTCCAGCAGACGGGGCCGGCGCCGCGACGTGTCATTCTCGTGGCGACGCTGCGGGAGATCGAGGCCACGCTGACCGACGCGGCGATCGGCATGTTCGGCTCGCTCATCGGGCGCGCGCATCTGCGTGCCCGCAAGCGGATCGAGCAGACAATCGCGGCCTCTGCCGACCAGGGTCGTGACCGGCTGATCCGTGTCGCCGGGGTGTTGGAGGCAGTCAGCAAGGCCGCGCGTGCCGGTGGTGATATTGCCGCAGCGGTCGCGGCAGTCGCCTCGCCCGACACGATCGACGCCGACGCTGTTCTCATCCGGCGAACTACCAGACCGGGGCGAGGCAATGCGATCAGCGAGATCGCGCCGGAACATCGAGCGTTCAAACGGTCAGGGCCACGCTTCCTGAGGGCGTTCTCGTTCGAGGGGCGCAACGGTACCGCACCGCTCCGCGCGGGTATCTGGGTGCCAACTTCTCGACTGCACCGCTCGCTGGATACGCTGCTCGCACCGAGCGCGGACGCGACCCCGTCGCAGATCGGCCAGATTTCCGATCCCCATGCGTGGCTCGACGCGCGAGCGGCCGAACTCGACGCCGCGCTGCTCGGCGTATCGCGAGGTCTGCCCAACGGCGATCCTGCGCTGTTCACCGGCGACCGACTGCGCTTTCCGAAGGAACCGAAGACCGATCTTGCCGAACGTGACGATGGCAGGCGGCTTGCCCTGAACTACTACGGACTTGTGCCGACGACGCGCATCACCGATGTCTTGTCGCAGGTCGAGCGCTGGACCGGCTTCACCGCCCACTTCGGCATGTCTCGACCGGCAGCCCATAAAATACCGATAAGGCTCCCTACGCTGGAAGAGGTCAGCAATCGCGTGCCCTCTTCCGGCTGAGTTTAGCCATGCCCTGTCCCAAGCTGCCGATCACGCTTTCAATCGCGTCCTTGAGGATGTCGAGACCTTGGCTAAGCTGATCCTCGCCAATGACAAGAGGTGGCAGACACTTCACCACCTCGTTATGGGCACCAGCGGTCTCGACAATGAGGCCCTTTTGGAAGGCAGTCCTGATGACCTGACCGGCAACCTCGCCAGACTTCAGATCGATGCCTCGCATCATGCCACGGCCTTTAACTGACACACGACTCGGGTCGTACTTCTGCGCGATCTGCTCAAGGCGGTTTTTCAGCAGATTGCCTTTCTCCTCGACGGACGCCGCAAAGCTGTCTGTCCGCCAGAAGTGCTCAAGGGCTGCCCGGGCGGTCACGAAAGCATGGCAATTGCCGCGGAACGTGCCGTTGTGTTCTCCGGGCGCCCACTTGTCGAGTTGTCGGTCAATTAGGACGATGGCCATTGGCAAGCCATAGCCCGATATCGATTTGGCCATCGTGACGATGTCCGGACGGAGACCCGAAGCTTCGAAGCTGAAAAATGCATCGGTCCGGCCAACTCCCGCCTGAATGTCATCGACGATCAGCAGTGCTCCATGTCTGCGCGCAATGACCGCCACCTTGCGCAGCCACTCCGTGCCGGCGACATTCAGGCCGCCTTCGCCCTGAACTGTCTCGACAATCACTGCCGCCGGCGCGTCTACGCCGCTGGAGGGGTCCGAGAGCAGGCGATCAAGGTAATCGGCCGTGTCTACAGTGGACCCAAGATAGCCGTCATAGGGTAGCCGGCTCACGCCGCCGAGCAGCTGGCCGGCGGCAGCGCGGTGATATCGGTTACCGGTGCAGGAGAGAGCGCCAAGGCTCGCGCCATGAAAGCCATTGGTGAACGCTATGACGTTGGCCCGACCGGTGATCTTGCGCGCTAGCTTGAGGGCGGCCTCGACCGCGTTGGTGCCGGTCGGACCGGGAAACTGTACGACGTAGTCTAGTTGTCGCGGCCTAAGGATCGTCTCGTGGAATTCCTGCAGAAAAGATTCCTTGGCTTCATTATACAGATCGAGGCTATGGGTGATGCCGTCGCCCGCAATGTAATCTGCGAGCGCGGACTTCAGCGCAGGGGGGTTGTGCCCATAGTTTAAACTTGAACAGCCCATGAGAAAGTCGAGATAAGCTGTGCCATCTCGCGCAAACAGCTGAGCTCCCCGTGCCCTCGCGAAAACGACGGGAAAGCTGCGAGCGTAGCTGCGCACTTCGGACTCAAGATGGTTGAAGATCGCAAATTCGTCCCCGCCATCTGGTGCACTTTGGACAATCATCGTTGCTTCCTCGTTTGAAAATTGACTTGGAAGACCCACGGGAACGGTTGTGGGGGTAAGGGAGCGTTCGATGGGCCGCCCAAGCGCATTTTGCGTAGCTTAGATTGCACAGCAATTCCAAATGCAGACCGTGGAGCGGTCGCTCGGCCGCGGGTAGGCCGACAACCAACCAACCACCTCACCACGCAGGTGACGGCGAAATCACTGCAAGCAGCAGCTCGTAATACAGCAAGTTGCGGTCTAGTTGCGGACACTTCGCGATTATTTCCCATACATCGGCTGCATTAATCTCCGCCGGTCTTCGGAATGTCATTCGCGGCAACTGGACGTTGCGCGGCTCCGAGAAGCTCTGGCTATAAGTGACCATCCGAATCCTCCCAGGCGAACACCAGTGCGTGTCGCGTTTCACGAAGAGGACTCCTCAAAAGTCATGCCAATTGCGCACTCCAGAGCCTTAGAAATATTTTTCTGAGTTTTGCACAATGACTTGACCCGGAGCGCAGCAGGCACCCAGGCCGAAAACGTGTCGCGGATTCGACAGACACGACAGTAAGTGTTGGTTGCCCGACGTTTTCTCAGGAATGGCGACGGGGTTTAACAACGGGACTGGTAGCGGATCATCTTGCGACTGAGGACGGAGCAGGCTCGCCGCTCCGACAGGCGTTCAGCTTCATCGTCGACCAGCGTGTCGCGCCGACGAGC
This sequence comes from Mesorhizobium sp. M0854, assembly GCF_040319815.1. NCBI lineage: Bacteria > Pseudomonadati > Pseudomonadota > Alphaproteobacteria > Hyphomicrobiales > Phyllobacteriaceae > Mesorhizobium > Mesorhizobium sp. M0854. Next base: position 13,540 of record NZ_JAMYOL010000043.1, on the reverse strand, counting down.
TTCACCGCGGACATTGACGGAAAGGGGAGGGGAGGACGCCTCTGGCCAATCGGCGGCAAAAAACCCGCCGGAACGAACCGGCGGGCGAGACGGGAGGAAACGGTTGTAACTGGAATCAGGCGGCCAGCACGGCCTTCGGCTCGACCAGCTCGTAGCCGAGCGCTTCGGCCACTGCGCGATTCGTGATCTTGCCCTTGTGGACGTTCAGCCCGTTGCGCAGATGGTGGTCGTCTACCAGCGCCTTGAGGCCCTTGTCGGCGAGCTGCAGGCCATAATGCAGCGTCGCATTGTTGAGCGCGTGGGCCGAGGTGACCGGCACCGCACCCGGCATGTTGGCGACGCAATAGTGGATGACGCCATCGACCTCATAGGTCGGCTCGGCATGGGTGGTGGCGTGCGAGGTCTCGAAGCAGCCGCCCTGGTCGATGGCGACGTCGACCAGCACGGCGCCTTTCTTCATGCCCGACAGCATTTCGCGCGTCACCAGCTTGGGCGCTGCTGCCCCCGGGATCAGCACGGCGCCGACGACGATGTCAGCCGAAAAACATTCTTCCTCCAGCGCCTCGACGGTCGAGTAGCGGGTGTGGACGCGGCCGCCAAAGATGTCGTCGAGCTGACGCAGGCGCGGGATCGAGCGGTCAATGATGGTGACGTCGGCGCCAAGCCCGGCCGCCATCCGTGCAGCATGCAGGCCGACGACGCCGCCGCCGAGCACAGTAACTTTGCCGGGGAGCACGCCGGGCACCCCGCCAAGTAGCACGCCGCGGCCACCATTGGCCTTTTGCAGCGCCGTTGCGCCCGCCTGGATCGACAGGCGGCCGGCGACTTCCGACATCGGTGCTAGCAGCGGCAGACCGCCGCGCTCGTCGGTGACCGTCTCGTAGGCTATCGCGGTCACGCCGGAGGCCAGCAGGCCCTTGGTCTGCTCCGGATCCGGGGCAAGATGCAGATAGGTATAGAGGATCTGGCCGTCGCGGAGCTGAACCCATTCGTTGGGCTGCGGCTCCTTGACCTTCACGATCATGCCGGACTTGGCAAACACGTCGGCGGCCGTCTTGGCGATCGTGGCGCCGGCGGCGCGATACGCGTTGTCATCGGCGCCGATGCCTGCACCGGCGCCGGTCTCGACCAGCACCTCGTGGCCATGAGCGACATATTCGCGGACCGAGCCCGGCGTCAGCCCGACGCGGTATTCGTGATTTTTGATTTCCTTGGGGCAGCCGACGCGCATTTTCTTCTCCTGATCCAGGCCCTTTTGGGCTCACTCCCTGTATTGGTGGAGTGAACCATGAATCGCTGCGCAGGTGTTTGCGAATGCGCTTGCGCTAAGGTGCGCGGCTCGATCATTCTTGCGCAAAACAGCAGAATTATCGCAGGAACGACGAAAAATGCCGCTCGACAGGATCGATATCGCCATTCTCGAGAATGCAGAGGGATGGGCGGACATCTAACAACGCGCGCCGGCTCCGGGCCGGACTCGAACGCCATGGCTCCGGATGATCGGGTCGCCTGCAGCTGCAACGGAGCTGTCGATAGGCCCGGCTATGCTGCGGTGCTAAAGGCCTCCCATGCAGAGGTATTTCATTTCGAGATAATCGTTGAGGCCGTGGCGCGACCCCTCCCGGCCAATCCTGATTGCTTCATTCCGCCCAAGGGCGCGGCCTCGGAGGACATGCGTCCCGTATTGATGCCAACCATGCCATATTCGAGGGCTTCGGCAACGCGCCAGACACGCTTGAGATTGGAGGCGTAGAAGTAGGCTGCAAGAGCGTAGACGGTGTCATTGGCCTCGCGCACCACCATACGCCTGTCGTTCGTTAGACGGCGGCGAAATCGTCTCGCCATAGATGCGATTGGCCTCCTCGGCATACCATTGGAGATAGGCTGCGGCGTGGGCTATTTCGGACTTCCCCTCTGCAAGCGGTTTACCCATTCAGCCGTCAAAATGGCCGCAAGATCCTCGCTGTGGGTGAGGATCAATTGGTGCCATTCCCACAACATGTCGGAGCGCTCGCGCGCGGTGAGGGCCGCCCAATGTTCCTGCGCAGAGTCAGCCTTGTCGATCGCCTTGGAAACATCCGCGGCGTCCATATCGGGAAGTTGCGCCAACAATTCGCCTGTCGAGGGGTTAAACACTGAAAAGCGCTTCGTGGCTTCCTGCGCATTCCGATTGGGCACACCGGCCAGATCGACAAACAGCTCTGGATTTTAAGATGTCTGGTCAGCGCCTGCGTCACGGTCAAACCGGTGCCCCTCTCGCACATGTGGAGGCCAAGTCACGCCCCCGAGACCAGGGCAGGGATGAACAAAGGCTCATTCGCCTCGTCAAGGATCGAGAAACCGTAACGGCCAGATGCGTCGAGATCGACGGAGTAGCTCAGGCGGTCGAGTATGTGGTTGTCCTGGTCGAAAGTGACCACCCGAGGGTTCAGCGAGGTGATATGCGCTTCGTCCAGATAGATGGAGTTGCAGACGATGATCTCGTCGTCGGGCTGGCAAGTGCGGGCGGCAGCACCATTGAGGATCCAGCACCGCGAGCCGCGTTCGCCCAGAATGACATAGGTCGAAATCCGCGCACCGGAATTCTTGTTCCATATCTCCACGAACTCCATGGGCAAAATACCGACCGCTTCGCAGTGGTCAGGGTCGAGCGTTATCGAACCGTGGTAGTTGAGGTTTGCTTCGGTGACGTGGATGCCGTGTAGCTTGCCGGCGACTATTTTTCGCATTGATCCGTTGTCCTCTCCAACGTGAATGAGCCGTCCTTAGCAACCCGTGCCTGGCTAAATTCCGACGACGAGTGCACCGCCGCTGAGACCCGCACCCGCTGCCGCCAGAAGGAGTTTTTCGCCCGATCGAAGCGGCTCCGTCTGATGGACCAGCGACAGGGAGAGCGGGATCGTCGCGGCCGACGAGTTGCCGTATTCGGCGATGGTTTTGCCGATTGCTTGATCTGCTATGCCGAGGTTTTTGCCGACGGCATCGAAAATGCGGGCATTGGCCTGATGCGGCACGAACCGGTCGATGTCCTGCGGTCGCATTCGGGCAGCAGTAAGCGCGTCCTGTGAGCAGGCAGTCATCATCTCCACAGCCTTGGCGAACACTTCACGGCCGTCGGTGATCGTCATCCGAGTCTGCTCTAGCAGGCTTCTCTGATTGGGGTCGGTGAGGTCAAGCTTTTCCTGTCTTTTCCGGACGATGTCGCCCCGTGGGTCACTCGCTTCTCTTCGCGGTCGGCGCCGGGCCGCCGCATGATGGGGTCAGGAGAGCGAGGCGTCTCAATCTGTTGAGCGACCTTGGGAGAATCTATCCAGGACCTAGCCTGCCAACGAGATCGCCTTGCCCATCGTCCCCACGGGAACGATCCGGATCACCCTCTCGGGTAAATCACTGTCTGTATGTTCCTCTTCGTTTATCTGTTATCCTATTTCATGCCGACGCGGGGCCGCCGGCTTCCTTGCCAAAGCGGAACGCGGTTCCATCGCTCCACATGCGATGCAGGATGACGGCGAGCTTGCGGGCAACCGCGACCCGGCCTATCGGTATCCCGCGCCGTTTGGCGACATTCATGCCCCATGCCCTGAGGCTCGACCACTTCTTGCTGAGCACAAGCAGCGAATGCGCCGCCTCATAGAGGGCCGTGCGGGCGAGTTCGTCGCCGCATCGGCTTACCTTGCCCTGAATGTCCGTTTCACCGGATTGATAACGTGCCGGGGTCAAGCCCAGATGCGCGCCCATATCCCTTGACCGGCGAAAGCGGTCCGGCTGATGAGCGCGCCCGGCGTCGGGCCGATCACCGCAGATCAACGTCCACTCCCTCCATCTTCGAGGTTTTTGGATTCCTTTTGTTGTCCCATTGAGCGCGCCGATTGTTCGCTTATCCAGCTCGGCCGTCGGAAGCAGCCTGGCGCGAAAGCCTCCGCCAGAATCTGCGCGCGATCTTGAAACGACCATCGCCGACGCCGCTCCGGTCCCGTCAGCAAAACTGCACGCTCATGATTGCTCAATGCGCTCTTAAGTCCACTCTTAAGAGCGCAGACTCACGGCAGACGCGGCACTTCGCAAGGCGGTTCCCACCGGCGCTACAGGCCGGGCAGCCCAACGTGCTGACTTTGTGTGGGGTGCTGATGCATTCGAGCCTGGCCGTCACCCTCACCGGCACACCCCTCGGTCTGACGGCAGTGAAGTTCTGGGCCCGAACGAAATTTTAGGGAACGCTCGCGCTCAAGCGGCACATCAATCCCACGCGCGTGCCGATCGAGACGAAGGAGAGCTACCGCTGGCTGGAGAACCTGCGCCAGTCCATCGCGCTCGTTGGCGCAGCCGAGCGACGTCTACGAGCTCTATTGCACCGCGCAGGACCTTGGCACCAGCTTCCTCGTGCGGGTGCAGACGAACAGGCTGGCCGAGCGGCCTGCCGATGCTGCCCCGCACGATCCTGCTCATCGCGTCTTCGCCCAAGTTGCGGCGGCGCCTTGGGCAGGACGTCATCGCATTTGTCGATCAGGACGAGACGACCTGCCTGCAGGTGAAGTTCGCCGCCATCAAAACCTTGCCGCCCGTGGGCAAGCAGAAGCGCTACAGTCCGCAGGTTCTGACTTACATCCACGCCCTCGAAGAGGATCCGCCGCCCGGCCGCGAGCCGATCGACTGGAAGCTGGTGACCAACTTGCCGGTCGGCGATCTCTCCGCGGCGGTTGAGAAGCTCGGCTGGTATGCCCTGCGCTGAAAGGCGGAGGTGTTCCATAGGGTCATGAAGTCCGGCTGCCGTGCCGAGGAGGCGAGGCTCGAGACCGCCGAGAGGCTGGCGAAGGACTGTCAAGAACCTTGTGTGTGAGGCCGGTTGTCGTCATTGGCTGACGAACTTTCGCCGAAGACGACGGCGAATTGTGTTCTGGCCTCGAACCACTCGCGCGGGGCGCGTTTCCATTCCTCGGCCGCTTGGTTCAGCACCAGATATAGCAGCTTCATGGCCGCATCGTCACTCGAGAAGTGTCCCCGGGTGCGGACGGCGCGGCGCAGCTTGGAGTTCAGCGCCTCTATGGCGTCCGTGGGGTAGATGATCCGACGCACGCTTTCGGGATAGGCGAAGAATGGGACGACGTGCTGCCAGTTGCGCCGCCAGCTTTGCGTTATCGCCGGATATCGCTGCCCCCAGTAGCCGGCCTCGAAGTCCTCAAGGCCTTCATGCCGGCTTCGGCGTCCTTGGGCCCGGTAGATCGCCCGCAGCGCCGGCACGACGGGCTTGCGGTCCTTCCAGGACACGAACTCCAAGGAATGACGGATCAGGTGCACGATGCAGGTCTGGACGACGGTTTGGGCAAAGACGGCGTTGATCGCCTCGGGAAAGCCCTTCAGGCCGTCGACGACGGCGATCAGAATGTCGCCGACGCCGCGGCTCTTCAGCTCGTTGATGACGCGCAGCCAGAACTTGGCGCCCTCGGTCTGCTCGATCCAGATGCCCAGAATCTCCTTCGTGCCATCGGGTAGGATGCCGAGCGCAATGTATACGGCCTTGTTCCTGACGAAGCCCTCGTCGCGGATCTTGACCCGGATCGCGTCGAAAAAGACCAAGGGAAAGCAGGCATCGAGCGGCCGGTTCTGCCATTCGGCAACCTCCTCCAGGACGGCGTCGGTAACGGCCGAGATCAGGTCCGGCGATACGTCGATGCCGTAGAGTTCCTCCAGGTGGCCGCGGATCTCACGCACCGTCATGCCGCGCGCGTACATGGAGATGATCTTGTCATCGAAATCGGGAAAACGGCGCTGGTATTTGGCGATCAGCTTCGGATCGAAGGTCCCGGCCCGGTCGCGCGGGATCGACAGCGTCATCTTCGATGTGCCCGTCAGCACCGACTTCCGCGAATGGCCGTTGCGACGATTGACGTTCCCCTCGGTGCTCTCGTCCTCGAGGTGCTCGTCGAGCTCGGCGTTCAAAATGCGCTCCGAAAGCGCCTTCTTCAGGTCGTCAAGCAGACCGTCCTTGGCGAAAACCTCGTTCGGATCACGACCGGCAAGCAGCTGGTCCAGGAGTTCCTCCTCGATAGCCATGTGATGATTCTCTCCTTTCCATCATCATGGCCTCGCGCACAGAATTCCTGACAGTCCCGCTGGCGAAGTTCCTCGCCCTCATCGCGGTGGTCAGCTGGCGCATATTCTTCGTCACGATGTCGGCGCGCGCCAAGCCAGACGCCGCGCCCGACAGCGTTCTCACCTTCGCCGAGATCACTGCGCTCAACCGGATCGACGCGTCCCGAACGCGACCACGCCTCCAACGGCCCACGCTCGCCGCTTACCTACTGCAAATCGCCATGCTTGGCGGCTATCTCGCCCGCAAACATGATCCGGCTCCCGGCAACATGGTCGTCTGGCGCGGCATGACCCGCTTGCACGACATCCCCTTCGGCATCTCCATTGGATCAAGCCGACGATGTGGGTAATCGGAAGTCCCACCGGAGGGATACGTTGCTTCCTCATGCTAATATTGTCTGGCCAGGCCCCGCAGAATACTTGCAGGCCTAATGAAGCCTGCGATCGGGCCGACAGCTAACATGGACTCTCTATCGCCATTCGCAGCCGATCTTCCATCTGCATGTCATCGTCAGACCAGCTGCGACGCCGTCTCACTAGGCCCGGCCCCCGGCGGTGATACAGCCAGCGGCACGAAGCCAGGTGCAGCCGCACCGCCAGGATCGCCGCCCGGGTATTCCCGATGCCAGGGCCGTAACCAGAGCGCGATAGCCCGTAGCGCCGTGGCGTGGCCGAACCCAGCCGATAGGCTCCCAAACCCTAGACTAGGCCGTAGACTCATTAGCGCGAAGCCATAGCCTGATCGAAGCGAGCTGGATCATGGCGAGGAAGTTGGCAGCCAGCTTGTCGTATCGGGTGGCGACGCGACGGAAGTGCTTCAGCTTGGAGAAGAACCGCTCGATCAGGTTGCGCTCGCGATAGAGCCGCTTGCTGAAGCAGAGCTTCCACTTCCGGTTGCGCTTGGCCGGGATGTTCGGCGTGGCACCCTGCTGCTGGATCAGCTCCCGGATGCGGTCGGCATCATAGGCCTTGTCCGCCAGCACGATGGCGCGCGGGCCGAGGTGGTCGAGGAGTGTATCGACGATCTGCCCGTCATGGGCTTGCCCTGCTGTCAGGCCGAGCCGGATCGGCAGCCCGCACGCATCGACGACCACGTGGATCTTGGTCGTGAGCCCGCCTCGGGAGCGGCCGAGACATTGATCTGCATCCCCTTTTTTCCTGTCGCAGCCTGCTGGTGCGCCCGGATAGAAGTGCTGTCGATCATCTGGATTTCACTGTCATGCGCGGCACTGACAGCGTCCATGAGCCGATGCCACACGCCTGCTTTTCGCCATCGCACGAAGCGGTTGTAACAGGTCGTGCGCGGTCCATAACGCTCCGGCAGGTCGCGCCACGGTGCGCCTGATCGTAGCACCCAGAAGATGCCGTTCAGCACGCGGCGGTCCTCCACGCGCGGCACGCCTCGCGGCTTGTTGGGCAGGAGCGGTTGGATCACGCGCCATTCGAAGTCGGTCAGATCATATCGGCTCATACAGCCGCTGAATCACATCAGCGACGATATTGAAAGGCCGGCTTCAGGGTGCCTGCTGTTCTGAGAAGGGAAGCGCTATGTCGTGCTCCAGCAGTGTAACCTTATAATGGTTGAGATATGACCACAGAGCGTTGCGAAGATCATTCAGTTCGTCGTAACCCGGCGAACCTCGCCCGACTTCCTTGCAGGCCAGATCCGCTCGCTGACACAGAATATAAAGGCTGTCACCCTGAACGAGAACGCCGGGGAAGGCCCGACCAGGATGCCGCATGACAGCGGCATTGGTCTTGTCCGATAGTATCTCGACGTTCTCGCTACGCATCAGTGTCTCGCGGATCGGCTTGCTGCACCGTCAGAGCATGAGCCCGCTCACTCCGCAACCCTTTATGGGTTCACGACCTAGATCGACGACTTTCTTCGTCCTTCCAATCCGCCGGGGCCCCAAATTCTTTGCCTCGTGACATAAGCACGCATGCCCTAAAGCCAAGCGTTAAATCACGGCACGGACATCGGCGGAGGGCTGCGCCATGCCAGCAATTCTACTCGACTGCTTTACGCCTTCTACGCCACCCACTTCCGATTGAACAAAGGAAGTCCCTGTGTGTTTTGCTCGACAAAAGACCTCAAGTCCGCCACTCTATGAGGATCACTGGCAGACATAACGACCTTTCCGATCATTCCCCCAAGCTCAAAGAACTGCCCCTCATCAAACCCCCGCGTTGTCAGTGCAGCACTACCGATTCTCAGTCCGCCTGCCTTAGATGGTGGAAGCGTGTCAAATGGGATCGGATTCTTATTCGCGACCACCTGAGCTTCTATCAACGAGCTTTCAATTTCACTTCCGGTCGTGCCACACCTCAACAAATTGAGAAGCAATAGATGCGAGGAAGTCCCGCCAGAAACAAGCGCAACCCCTGCATGAACCAAGCCGCGCTCCAGGGCTTTCGCATTTCTCAACACATCTCTTGAATACTCTTGAAATCGAGCAGTCTGTACTTCGGCCAGTAAAACTGCCCGCGCTGCGATCAAGTCCATTTTGGGCGCGCCCTGCAAACCTGGAAATATTGCCCTGTCAATTTGTTTAGCCAAGCTATCGTTACATAAGATCAATCCGCCGCCACGTGGTCCCCGCAGGGTTTTGTGCGTTGAAGTCGTAACTATGTCGGCGTGAGGGAAAGGAGAGGGGATCGCGCGTCCCGCTACAAGACCGGCGGTATGTGCTAAATCCACCCAAAGAAGTGCGTCAACCTCTCGTGCGATCTGATGCATCAACTCATAATCAATCAGTCGCGGATATGATGAACCTCCGCAGATGATTGCCGCAGGTCGATTTTCGAGCGCAATTGATCGGACCTCATCATAATCCAGTTGCTCGTCGGTCTCCGACACTCCGTAGAAACACCATCGAAAATTTTGGCCGCTCGCATGAAACGGGGCGCCGTGGCTTAAGTGACCGCCGTCCCGAAGCCGCATGGCCATTAGTCCGTCGGATGGCTGAAAAAGCTCATTCATTATCGCGAAATTGGCAATGGTAGCGCTCATGGCCTGAACATTCGCGTGCTCGCAGCCGAAAGCAGATTTTGCTCTCTCGATCGCTAACGTTTCCAGTCGGTCAGCATATTCGCAACCTGAGACACACCGCTTACCCGGGTAACCCTCCGCATTTTTGTCGGCAAATATGCTTCCCTCAAAACCCCTGATCGCAGGAGAGGAATAGTTTTCAGAGGCGACCAAGCTTATCTGGGATAGTTGCCGACGCTCCTCCAAGCGCACAAGGTTGCCGACTTCTTTGTCTACGTCAGTTGTAACATCACTCATTATGACGTCCTCATTATAAACCGGGTGAAGAATGGTACTCAATATTCCCCACGGCCAGTTCAATGAGGTCGCTTTCTATGCCTCGAACATCTCCCAGATCGCGTCCGACGATTACGAAGTCAAACGGACCGTTATCTTCATAGCCCTCCACCATCACAACTACTCCACGTTTCGCAGCAGAATTGTAGTGCAATTGTGTTTTTTCAAGCAGATCAATGAGATCGGGAAACCGAATGCCAATAGGGATGGCTGTACGCGACAAGACAACGCGCTCACCGTTTTTGATATCGGGTTCTAACCCTAAGGAATTCGATACGGCCCTGATCGAAGAGAAACCTCCATGTCGCCCGTTTACTTCACATGCGAAGAACTCGACCCCTTTGGCCTTAACGATATCAACGCTGAGCGGACCGAAATATCCAGCCTCACGGGCATAGTTACCTAGACTTTGACACCAAGCCAGAACGTTTTTAGGCAGTTCATCAACAAGCGATTTATCCCAATATGCACCTCCGTACCCTGGATTGAACAGGATTGACGCGACGCCTACGAGTTCTACTCTGTCTCTGCCAATGTCGAAATGTACGCCTACCGAAGACTCATTTTCGCTATATGCCTCAACGATTACAGGCTCGTTCTCCGTCGCAATCAGTCCTATTTCATGAACCCCTGCCCGTATGGAACTGGCATCAGCTTCGCGAATACACACCGCCCGCGTCGCGCCCTGGAACGATCTTTCGATACTCTTCGAGATGACGAAGTTGCCATCACCACCTGAATGACGAGCCACCTTCAGAATTACCTTATCGGAAACCGACAGGGCGCTAAACACAGCATCCACCACTTCCTGCGCGTTTACGCAGACGCTGCCGTTTGCAATCGGCACGCCGAGATCCGGCGCAAACTCACGAAATTTTGCCTTGTCGTTAAAACGACGCGTGGCTTCAGGACTTGCCCGAACGTTCTGATTTGAAAACGTTACGGGAACATCCCCCAATAATCCTGCAATGCAAATAGACACTTCGTCGGCGATATACGGCTCCAGACACGAAACGCGGTTCGGAGCCAACAAACTCAGGGATTTGGACAAAGGACTGCCAGCCTCGAGGTCATTTTTCGAGATCGGCAACGGACGCTTGGTGGACGTCGCTGAAGTCGTTAGCGAAACGATGTTGCTTCCGCCCTTTAGGGTATTAACATAGTCTAAAAATGGTCGTGATACAGGCGTTGGGGTGATAAGTATGTCGTCGTTCTTCGCAAGCCAAATCATTCTTTTGGCCTCCGCTGCATTTTTCTGCAAATAGTTGTTCGACAACAATGGAGCTGATGGAGCCATAGAGTCGCAGCCAACATTCCCCAGTATTAAAGCGGTCATCGTTTTTGACCCCATGATCGGTTGGCCAACATGTCCGGAGGTGATTGGCTTTCTGCTATCCACCAATCGATGCAAGCATCAGCAAGGATATTAATCGGGTCCACAATGTCATTGTCGTCTGCCAGATCTCCGCAGATCGCTGACAATTCACTGCAAGCCAGGATAATTTTATCAGGGTCGAACGATCTGGCGGCTTGAACAAGTTTCGTTAGATTGTCCCGTGCTTCTGTCACCTTCCCTGACTTTACGTCAGCTATTAGCTTGATGGTATCAAGCTGAAGTTTGTTGAGGCTGCAAAAACACTCTTTGCCGAAGTCGTTTTCATTTGGTCCAGCGTAAAGCCCATTTTGCATAGATGCGATCGTTCCCAAGGAAATTGAGCGAAGGTTATGTGCTTCGCTGCCACGTGAGTCCTCTATGGCTTGTCGTGTGATCTCTACCATATCGATCAGTTTTACTGACAGCGCTTGTTTAATCTCTGTGGCCCAGAGATGTGCAGTATTGCAGGGGATAGCGATTGCGCCGCATCCAGCTTTCTCTAGCCAACATGCGCGTTCCAAAATTTGCCGCAAGGGGGCGTTGCTGCCGATTGAAATTGCATGCGAACGATCAGGGATGTTGGGATCCGATAGGCAAATAAACGGAATGTGATCCTGATCTCTTTCAACTCGGCTCTTGCGAGCCAGAACCTCCAAGAATTTAGCAGTCGCGAAGCTTCCCATTCCGCCGACCACTCCAAGTGGTTTTCGATGGCCAAGTAGCTCAGAAGACGGGAAATTACGTCGCGGCATGACGTCGATCATCGAAATTCCTGTTCTTAAGGTTTACTCCACCGATTGTCTGTGGGGCGGCAGCCGCCCGCAGTCGTTCCATTTGCGTGTTCTCAATAGCCACATGTTCTCCATCTGCTGCTCTGCAGCCGTGGTCGGCAGGCCCGGCATCGCTGAAACTATGTGGACGGACCCACCTAGATGGGCAGAGCTTGGCGACGCGCAATGAAAGCATCAAATATCGTGCCAAACTTCGCAAAAAAGAACCTTGGATGAAGTTTACTGTTATTATCAATCACTTAAGCTATCTTGCGTTGCGAAATTAGGCCGGCACAATTTGTCGTAGGCGCGACAAACCCGACAGAGGGGTGTCCCTTGTCGATGGTCGGGTAAAACAGCGCCAATGGCCCGAATTTTCACGTAGGGCGTCGTCCAATCCGAACCGGCCCGCAACGTGGCTTGCGGGAGCGCCTCTGCCTTTTCTTGACGGCGGCGTTACCTAGTCATCTGGAACTGAAATTCGTTACATTGTAGGCTGTGCGCCCATTGGATGGAGAGTGCAGCGATGGCGAACGCGACAGGCCGACCGACGGCGCCTCTGGTTCTGGGCCGGGATGAGCGCGAGTATCTGGAACGACAGGTGCGTCGGCAGCGTGTGGCGCGATCCATGTCCGAGCGGTGCCGGATCATTCTTCGTTGCGCCGACGGCCTTCCCAGCAAGGCCGTTGCGGCTGAGTTGGTGGAGGCGCCGCTTCATCAAGGATCGCGTGGAGGGTCTGCTTGACGAAGCCCGGCCAGGCCGGCCCCGGACGATCGATGACGATCAGGTCGCCGCCGTGATCGAGCGGACGTTGCGCTCCACGCCCGACGATGCTACCCATTGGTCGATCCGATCGATGGCCGGTGCGACCGGCTTCTCGCACACGACGATCCGCAGGATCTGGACCGCCTTCGGGCTGCAACCGCACCGCTCGGAGACGTTCAAGCTGTCGAGCGATCCGCTGTTCGTCGACAAGGTGCGCGACATCGTCGGGCTCTACCTGTCGCCACCCAATAGGGCGCTCGTGCTCAGCGTCGACGAGAAGAGCCAGATTCAGGCGCTCGACCGTGAGCAGCTGCTGCCGATGATGCCGGGCATCCCCGAGCGCCGGACACATAGCTATGTCCGGCACGGCACGACCTCGCTGTTTGCAGCGCTCGACGTCGCCTCCGGCTTCATTATTGGAAAGTGCTACAAACGGCACCGGGCCACCGAGTTCCTGGACTTCTTGAAGCAGGTCGATGCCAGTATTCCGCCGGACCTCGACGTCCACATCATCATGGATAACTACGCGACTCATAAAACCGCGCTGGTCAGGTCATGGCTGGCGCGACGGCCGCACTACCATGTCCACTTCACGCCGACATCGGCATCCTGAATCAACCAGGTCGAACGCTGGTTTGCCGAACTCACCCGCAAGCAGCTGCGCCGCGGCGTCCACACCTCGACTAGCCAACTCGAAGCCGACATCCGCACCTTCATTGAGCGGCACAATGAGAACCCAAAGCCCTATCGCTGGGTCAAATCCGCCGACGAAATCCTCTCATCAGTCAAGCGCTTCTGCCAAAAGGCCGAACAGACCTTATGCAGCGAATTTTAGATTCAGGTGACTAGAGCAGATTCGACTTACTCAGGGTCATATCCGGCAGCCTTGAAGTAGTTTCGGCACTCGGCAGGTTTGAAGCTGGCGCAAGACCGGCAATTAATCCGCTGGTCGATCCAGGAAATCCGCCGCATCACCACGCAGCTCGCACGGGCTCGCATTGAACCTTCATACATCATCGCCTGGTCACTTTGGCGACGAGCACATCAGGCCGCTGCACAACAAGCTCACCTTAAATCAAAATCGCAACTGTAATGCAGGCGGTGTTGACGGATTGCCGGCTGTGAAGGTGACGTTGCCCCCAGTTTCTATCCAGTTTTGAGTTCGTTTCCGGCGTGGGTTGTGCCCTGCTGGGCGGGTGAAGCGACGGGCG
>NZ_JAMYOL010000042.1:0-30960 GCF_040319815.1 Mesorhizobium sp. M0854 | reverse complement strand
CGGCGTGCCACCGAAAGGTTGTGCGGGCAAGAGGCGCGAAACCATGTGTTTCGCACCGCGCCGGCGGAATATTCGTGCGTCAGTGCGTCAGGTTCCGAACACGGACGTCATCAACCGGACATGGCGTGACACAGAACGTGGGCGTGTCCCATCAGGTTCTCTAATCGCCTCCGTGAATGGGCTCCTTTCTCCTCGTTGATGCAGCAGCGCCTGCCGGGCTCATAGTCTCTCCGGGGTCGATCGCATGTTTGTGGCGGAACGGCTCATTCGTCTTCCACATGGCGTGGAGAACGACGAGGCCAGCTGCATCATGACGATCCGTCTTGTTCGGCATCATGGAGAGGGCGGCGCTTGCGTGGCGTGCATCGAGACGCACGATCGGTAATCCTCGCTTCGTCAGTTCATTCCAAAGCCAGACCGCCAGTGGGCCGGTTTCCATGCCGATCCTCGCAAGTTGCCCCAGCCTTCCCGGTCAGCCAGTCCGCGATGGCATCCGGATCGGTTGGAACCTTTCCCTCCGCGACTTTCCGACCGTTATCGTCAACCACGCAGACGGCGGTCTGTTCCATTGAGACATCCAGGGCTGCATACTTCGTCATGGCAGTTCTCCTTCCTGCGCTGCGGCGCTGACCGATTCATCGACATGGTCAGGTTGGGGAACTGCCGCCCGGAATGCGAGAGGCACCACCTGCGATTATGCTAAGTGGGTGGCTCGGCGGTAGCAAAGCCACTCGCAAGCGCCGTTAATAGCGCTGTAGCCAGTGAGCGGCGTGTCGGCGGTCGTCGGCGCTTTCCGGTAGGATTTGGTTGTTGACACCAAATCCATTTCGGAAGGACCACCGATGACCGGCGACATGATGAACCTGCGCACGCTCGTGGAGAAGACCCCGGATGCCGATCTGCTGCGGGAGATGATCGGCTTTGCCTCCGAGCGGCTGATGGAGCTGGAGGTGGACGCGGCCACCGGCGCTGCCATGGATCGAGAAGAACCCGCTGCGGCGCAATGGCTACCGCGACCGGACTGGGAGACGCGGGCCGGCACGGTCGAGCTGCGCATCCCGAATGGCAAGCCGACGCTGATCCCGAATTATCCGGCGCCCTGGACCGCGCGCTATCTTGAGAACCGCTATCAGATCGTTGATCCGGTCATAATCGTGCACGCTGTGGCGGTTGGCCCCGGCAAACCGGACTCCGTTGGCTCAAGTTGGATTCGGCAGGGAGGTCGCCGAGTCCCCGACCGCCGCACACAAAGCCTCGTCGACATGGGATACGCCACCTGACTGCCCAACGGCGCGATCCGTGCCCCGCGTGACCTGCTGCAGCCGCTCAAGCAGGCTGAAGTCTGCCGCCTCGGCCGTGGGATAGCGGCCGAGCGCGGGCTCAGCTTCATTCAGGCTCCGCCTGGCGAATATGTCAGCGGCCGGCTTGCCGGCGCCGCCAACCGCCGTTGGCCGCTTCGCCATGCTTGACGACGGAGCTAGCTTCCAGCTTATCCCCTGGCAGCCAGCGCTCGAAAAGCGCATCGGCCAGCACATCACCGGGGCCCGCCCGCGACAGCGGTGGTATCGAAGGGAGCTTCGGCAGGCAACGGGGACTAGGCTGCGATGTCTTTGCTACTACGGCCCTTGCGCTCCGCCATGGTATGTACTCTGCAGTAGCCGATGCCAACCGACGCGCCAATGCAGTGCGCCATGGGATCTGCATCGGTGTCGTTGGCGGGCTGCAGGGTCAGGATCCTATCGACGAACAGCCGCAAAGCCTTCGCCGTTTCCAGGTGGGATATGTCGCCTTTAACGGCAGCGGCCGAACAAGACGAGACCGTCCGTAACTATGTCTCGAAAACGGCATGTGCGCCGATGACTATTTTCAGACAATACGAATCACTTAAGTATCAAATATTAAGTTCGGGAAATACCTGTGAGAAATGAGCCTGTAGGTTTAGTAATACAGAAAGCCATAAAGTTTCTTTTCAATCTAAAAGGCGCGCCGACCTTGTCGCTTAGTAAGTTGATAGGAAAGCACGGGTTCGTCCCGGGATCTCCCTGACACGAGCGCGGTGATCGGCGGAGAGGGCTCACGCTGTCAACGAAGCCCTCGCTCCGCCGGGAACATCTGATCTAGACCATCGGACTTTCATGTGATTCCATACCCAGCGGCTGTGAAGTAGTTTCTGCATTCTGTTGGGGAGAAGAGATTGCAGATATCGCCGATGGCCTGCGCTTGCATATCGCAACCCTCCAAAATTTGTCCAGGGCTCCGTGCCACACCGCTTGTAAGTAAAAGGTCGCAACGGATACTTCAAACAATTTTACAAAATCTTTGCTATCGCAAATCGCTGATGATGGTACGTTCACCGCAAGGTCTGAGGTCAGGAACGGCTGAAAAAGCTGATGCCTGTTTACGCTCAAACCGCCGCACAACGCGAACGGAGAGTCAACGCGAATGGCAAGAAGGGTGCTCATCATGGTTGAAAGCCACTGGTCCGCAATACGTCCAGCGGCCCGGCGTCTTCGTCTTCACCTATTGGCCTGTCGGCTGATTCCCTCAGCGCGTCCGGAGGGCAGATCGAGGTGGAAATATTCGGCGAGCGCTTCGCCGCCACGCCTACGACGCTCCCTCCATGTTGACGCTGTGGCGAGGGCGGCGTCGTCGGCGACACGCTGTGGGCGCGCAGCATGGCGAGCGCGATCGAGTTGTAAACCCGATGAGCCCAATCATCGTCTCGCTAGACCGGATCGAAGACATCTTCGCGCGTCGGGAGGGGTTCGATCCTGATCTGAAGCCGGTCTTGGTCGGAAGCCACCTCGATACGCAGGTCGCAGGCGGCAAGCTCGATGGCTTCTTGGAGGTGTGTCCGACTGGAACTTGTAAGAATGCTTAATGACCCCGGCGTCGAGATCAATCGGCCAGTGGAGGTCGTTTGCTGGACAAACGAAGAGGGTGTGTGGTTTGAACCGCCAATGACGGGCTCTGGAGCATTCTCAGGTGCGTACGACATGGCCGGGGCGCTTGAGCAGACGGATGACAAGGGGGTTAGTCGTTGGCCAGCAGTTGGCACGCGTCGGCTATGTCGGCGAGCGTGACCACGATCCTGAGGGAATCAATGTGTAATTCGAACTGTATATCGAGCAGGGACCCCTTCTTAATCCGGAAGGGCTGCATGTCGGGATAGTCACCGGGGCTTTACTTGGTTCGGTGCCGGTCGAGCTCAAAGCTGAGAACGGGCATTCCGGGCCGACGCCAATGTAAGATCAAGGATGCGCTTGCGGGCGCCCAATGCGGTACTGCGCCGCGCGAACGCTTGACCTGCGGCATGGGTGATCCGCGACGCAAAAATGCCGCCCCCGGAACCAGTCCAGCCTAGGGCCAGTCCCAGCTTCCAAACGAATGCGGAGTGCTCCGTAGTGAGAACCTTTGGAACCTACATCGTTGAGTTGCTGGCCGCCAACGGTGTCGAACTCGTTTTCGGCATCCCCGGAGCACACACGATCGAGCTTTACCGGGGCCTGCAAAACACGGGCTTGCGGCACATCACCTCCCGCCATGAGCAAGGCGCCGGTTTCATGGCCGACGGATACGCCCGGGTTAGCGGCAAGCCTGGGGTCTGCTTCATCATCAGCGGCCCGGGATTGACCAATATCGCGACCGCCATGGGGCAGGCCTATTGCGACTCGATCCCGCTGCTAGTGATCTCCGCGGTGAATCCAATCGGGGCGATGGGCTCAGGCGCCGGCCATCTTCACGAACTGCCGGATCAGCGCCAGTTGATGCGACAGGTCAGTGCCTTCAGTCACACGGTTCTGGATATGGGCGAGTTCAAACTGGCTCTTGCGAGAGCCTTCGCGATATTTGCTTCCGCCCGGCCGCGTCCAGTTCACATAGAGATCCCCGTGGACTTGCTGCGATGCGACAGCACGTCCTTGGGGATCGCGCGCCGCTTTGACCTGCCTGCCGCGCCCGGCCTTGGAACGGAAACAGCGGCTGCAGCGGCAGAACTGCTCGGAAACGCCGCCCGGCCAGTGATAGTGGCCGGTGGAGGAGCCAGGGGCGCAAGTGTTTCCATTAGACGTCTGGCCGAAGCCCTGGACGCGCCGGTATTGATGACCGTGAACGGTCGCGGCATCTTGTCCTCGGGGCACGCGCTTGCTGTTCCCATTATTCCGGCAAGCGCGCCAGCCGTCGAACTGCTGAGCAAATCCGAGGTAATTCTTGCGATCGGCACCGAAATGGGGCCGACCGATTTCGGGGACAAGCTCCTAGATCTCGCCAGTTTCCCTGGCAAGCTCATCCGAATAGATATCGACCCTGAACAGGCGATGCGTGGCATGTCCCCGGATCTGGCGATCGTGGCCGATGCGACCGAAGCCGCCGAACAGATCGGCGCACTGATCGCGCCTTGCGGTGCAGGCGGCAGCGGGGGTGCACGTGCGGCTGCGGCACGGACGGCGATGGCGGCGTTAGTCACGCCCAGGAGGCAGGTGGGCCTGTGTTTGCTATCGGCGTTACGCGATAGCGCAGCAAATACGATCATCGTCGGCGATTCCAATCAACCAATCTATGCCGGCTGCATGGCGTTCGGTACCGACGCGCCCGGCACCTTCTTCTGCTCGGCGACCGGCTACGGGACCCTGGGATATGCGCTGCCCGCTGCTATAGGTGCTAAAATCGCAGCTCCGGACCGCCCCGTCGTTTGTGTCATCGGAGACGGCGGACTTCAATTCACTCTCGCGGAAATGGCGACCGCGACCGAAATTGGCTGTCCAGTCATCATGATCGTCTGGAACAACAACGGCTATGCCCAGATCAAGACACACATGGAGAATGCCGGGATCGAGCCGATCGGTGTCGACATCTTTACACCCGATTTCCAGAAGCTCGCGCAGGCCTTTGATTGGTACGCTGAGATACTGGCGGAGCCCGACACTCTTGGCGCACGTCTGGCTGCAGCCAGGGCGCGCGGCAGGCCCTCTCTGATCGAGATCGTAGAGGCCTCCTACTTTTAGTCGTTGGCCACCCAAAGGCACAGCAATGGACCTCTCACGCATGGAGGATGTAGAAAGCTTGCGAGACACCGGCTTCAGGCCGCGGTTGAGTGCTTGGCGGTGGTGCTGGCGCTCGATGAGCCCGGCGCCATCCATGCCGACTAGACTAGTTCCCGTCCATAAACGGCAAACGATTGATTCTGTTGAATGAATCGCGGCTTTGTGCGAGCAAGGCCCGGCGGTTTCAGGTATCTTGGATCATGCGACTGATTCCAAAGCCCTGCCACCGCCGGAGCCGACAATGCGCCAAGAACGCACCGTCCAAGCCAGATCCTATGAGGAGGGTGGATAGCGACCTGCGCTGTGGCAAAGTGAGGTCGCTGAATCAACACCTTACCCTGGAGGCAAGCATGCCCGTTGCAGCTCACCAATCCGAAGCGCCGACCGCTATCCGTATCGATCTTGGCGCAATCTTCGTCTCATTGGAATTGAGCCGCTCGAAATGGTTGATCACCTCGCTGTCGCCGGGTGGCGGCGAGAAGATGTCGAAGCATTCGGTGGTGGCCGGCGACGTCGCCGGACTGCTGGCGCGATTTGCCGAGCTCAAGAGGAAGGCGCAGGCCCGGACCGGGCAGTGCTTTCCGATCATCGTGATCCAGGAGGCCGGGCTCGATGGCTTCTGGATCCATCGCGTGTTGGAGGCCGAAGGAATCGAAAGTCACGTCGTCGATCCGGCGTCGATTGCGACTTCGCGCCGGCGCCGCCGCGCAAAGACCGACAAGATCGACGGTGAGGCGCTGGTCCGGGCGTTGCTGGCCTACAAGCGAGGCGAGCCACGGGTGTGTGCGATGCTCCGGGTGCCGGCGCCCGAGGAGGAGGACCGTCGCCGCATCACGCGTGAGCGCAAGGCCTTGACGAACGAGCGCGTGCGCCACGTCAACCGCGTCAAAGGCCTGCTGTTCGCCCAAGGCGTATCCGGTTATGAGCCGCTGCGCCGCGACCGGCGCAAGCGACTGGAGGCGCTCAAGACCGGCGAGGCCGACCCTTGCCGGCACATCTGCAGGCGCAGGTCGGCCGGGAACTCGACAGGCTCGAACTGCTGCTGGAGCAGATCAAGGCTGTCGAGGCCGCGCGCGATGCCATGCTTGCTGACGTGCCGGTCGTCTCGCCGGCACCGGCGATGCTGCTCGACCTGAAGGGCATCGGGCCGGAGTTTGCCGCCGTCTTGTGGTCGGAGGGGCTGTCACGTCACTTCGACAACCGACGACAGGTTGCCGCCTATGTGGGCCTCGCGCCGACACCGTGGCAGAGCGGCTCGGTCGATCACGACCAGGGGGTATCGAAAGCCGGCAATCCAAGGCTGCGAACGACACTGATCCAGACGGCCTGGCTGTGGCTGCGCCATCAACCGCGATCGGCGCTCACCTTGTGGTTCCAGGACCGGGTCAAACACAAGGGCGGCCGTCTGAAGCAGGCGACGATTGTTGCGCTCGCCCGCAAGCTGCTCGTCGCGCTGTGGAAATACGTCAGCGCCGGCGTCGTCATCGAGGGCGCGGTCATGAAGACCGCCTGATGCGTTAGCCGAACTGAATTCTGCAAATCTTCCAGGACCCGATCCTGGTGGATCCAGGTGGGACGAGCCGAGAATATGCGTGGCCCTGAAATGGCCGTAAGCCAGAATGGTCTCGTCCTCCTGAGCCCTTGTCCGCCGCAAGCGGGATGTTGGTGCCGCTGTCTCAAACAGCGACCGTATATAAGTTGGATCTGGCTTGGCAACGAGCCGCGTCTTGCAATCGGGCTCAGACCGTGGATGCCGAACAACCGACGGAAAGCAAAAATGTCACCCTGACGACAGTTCCGTATTGACGCTCCTCATATAAGTATATTCGATCTTTTCGCCACGCACGAGATCGGTCACGAGTTGAAGGCGATGTCGCAATGGCTGGACGAGCATTGCGATTTGCTTGGCCTGGTGGCCCGAGATCTGGTTCGGGTCGGCGTCAAGGCCACCGGACGGCAAGGCCTGCCTGCCGAAGCGGTGTTGCGCTGCGCGATCCTCAAGCAGTACCGGCAACTGAGCTACCAGGAGCTGGCGTTCCATCTCGAAGACTCCGCCTCGTTTCGCGCCTTTGCCCGCCTGCCGTCGTCGTGGAGCCCACAGAAGTCGGTGCTGCAAAGGACGATCAGCGCGATCCTGCCCGAGACCTGGGAATCGATCAATCGGATGCTGCTGTCGAGCGCTCAGCAGGCGAAGCTTGAAGACGGCGCGGTCGTGCGGCTGGACAGCACCGTGACTTCGGCACTCATGCACGAGCCGAGCGACAGCAGTCTGCTTTGGGATGCAGTGCGGGTCATGATGCGCCTGCTGAAGCGGGCCGATACCTTGGTCGGCGGCGCCGGCTCATGGCGCGATCATTGCCGTGCAGCCAAGAAGCGCGCCCGCAAGATCCAGTTCACGCGCGGTCGACCGAATCGGGTCCAACTCTACCGCGAACTGATCGCAGTCACCCGCGCGACCTTGGCCTATCTGAAGCAGGCGAGCGAGCGATTGGCCATGGCGAGCACACCGGCCATCGCACTGTGGCAGCGACGGGTGCTGGCCGGCGAGCCGGTGCCTGCCGGCGAGAAGTTGGTCAGCCTGTTCGCACCACACGCCGATATCATCGTCAAAGGCAGCCGCAATACCGAGTACGGCCACAAACTCAACCTGACCACTGGCAGGAGCGGCATGATCCTCGATCTGGTGATCGAAGCAGGCAATCCGGCCGACAGCGGGCGGCTGCTGCCGATGCTGGAGCGCCACATCACCTTCTACGGCGAAGCGCCGCGGCAAGCGGCGGCCGATGGCGGCTTCGCCACTCGCGACAACCTCGCCACGGCGAAGGCGTGGGGCGTCTCCGACATGGCCTTCCACAAGAAGGCCGGGCTCAGGATCGAGGACATGGTCAGAAGCAAGTGGGTCTATCGCAAGCTACGCAACTTCCGCGCCGGCATCGAAGCCGGAATATCGTGCTTGAAGCGCGCTTACGGCTTGGCACGCTGCACCTGGCGTGGCCTCGATCACTTCAAGGCCTACGTCTGGTCCTCGGCCGTGGCCTACAATCTCGTCCTGTTCACACGCCTCAAACCGAACTGACATCACAGTATCGCCGCTGCCGTCGTGCCGATCAGTGACCGGGCTCCGTGGTGCGCGCCGCGACCGGCCCATCAGCCCATTTTGTCAACACCGGCGCTCTTGAGCCTGTCCATTGCCGTTCAACGGCTCTACTGGATGAGGTCAAGTGACTTGCAAAAGCTGCAAAATAGGCGCGTTTGTGGACGGAAACTAGACTAGCTCGCGCCCAGTGACTGGCCGAGCGGCAGGCTGAGCTGCTGCCGGTCCCCATACTTCCACGTGGTCTTCACCGTCCCGACCCAGATCGCTGAGATCGCCTTTCGGAACAAGGCGGCGGTCTATGCGATCCTGATTCAAGGCCGCATCCGAAGCTTGAGGGTCGCGGCGGCCGCTCCCAGACATCTGGGCGCCGAGATCGGCGTGGTCGCCCTGCTTCATACTTGGGGTCAAAATCTCCACCATCATCCGCATGTCCACTGCGTCGTGCCGGGCGGCGGGCTGTCGCTCGACCCTGCCCCGGCAAAGGCCGGGGACCAGCGATGGATCGCCTGCCGGCCGGGATTTTTCCTGCCCGTGCGGGTTCTGTCGCGTCTGTTCAGGCGGCTATTCCTGGAGCGCCTGCAGGACGCCTTCTACGCCGGCCGGCTTCGCTTCTTCAGCCATCGCGCCAGCCTAGCTGTGGAGCCTCAGCAGGTTGTCCCGATCGAAGCCGAGGCGGCTGATGGGTGGTTTTGATTGTAAGCTGCCATGTGGCCTATGCCAATTGTAGCGATGAAGCCACCGTGGCAGTTCGGCGGTGCGTTCACGAGAAGTGTTGTAGGCTCGGCCGCAAGCAACACTTTGCCGTCGATACGAATGGCGGCTGTTGATGGTCAACCTCACCACCACCGATATCTCCGACAGTGCCGGCGCTCAGGCGATCCTGGATGGTATCCCAAGCGCTGGCCCTGGGTGAGCGGCAATCTCATCCGCCGAAACGCTCATCCGTGAATTTCAAAACGGACTCTGAGGCCCATCGGGCTCTGCTTCCAAATCCACACACCGCAGCGATGGATCGTTTATCATTTTTCGGAACAAAAATTTCTTTGCCATAAGAACATGATGGACACATCGGTGCCTTCTTGTGAGGATGTAGAAGAGAAACTAGCGGCGCTCACGACGTCACAGGGAGTGCCGTTGGGAGTCTAGATGTCGTACGGGGCAGAGAAAATGGAGCATCCGTAACGACTTAAAAATTGGGAAAGCGCGGCGCGAAGATCACTATCTTCGACGGTCTGCCATAGGCGTGCTATGGTACATATGAAAGAGGGGAATAAAAAATGACACAAGAGCAGAATAAAACGAGTGGTTGGCCAATGAAACGCCGTACGCTGATCAAAGGAATGCTTTTCGCATCAGCGGGGTCTTGGATAGCCACCTCACGCGCGTTAGCCTCATCCTGTGATAACGTTATCCGTTTCGGCAGTACTCACTCTCCCGATTCGATGAATCCTTTCGCCACAAACAACCCATGGTGGCCGCTTGCATTTACCTACGATATGCTGGTTTACGTAGACGCCCAGCGCCACTCTGATCGGAAGGGGTTTGCGAAGGAGTGGGCAGTTGCGGACGACGATCTCACATGGACGTTCAAGATCTGGCCGGGAATGAAGTGGTCGGACGGGAAGCCAGCCACCGCTCGAGACGCCGCTTTCACCTACAATTATCTCCGGGATTCAATCGGTAAGCCCGACGAGCTGAATGCCGGCTGGAACAGCGTTTATGGCCTGGACGATGTCAAATCCATCAGAGCTCTCGACGACGAGACTTTGCAAATAGTGACAAAGGAACCCACCACTTGGCCGCTCGACAGCTGGGTATTTATCGTTCCTGAGCATATCTGGAAGGATATTACCTACGCTGATGCGGGGAGCACTTTTCGTAACGATCCCCCCCTGGTAGGTACGGGGCCGATGATCGTTTCGGAGTTTCAGCAGGGGCAGTTTGTACGGTTAACGCCGAACCCATATTTTCGCACCGGCCAACCGAAGACGGCAGGCCTGATCTTGAATCACTTCGATACTGCTGATCCGATTGCCCAAGGTCTGAAGAGCGGTGACCTGGCATACGGCGTCGGTGTGACGGCTGCGCAGTGGGCCGACCTCTCTAAAGACCCTAACATACAGGTTGGTGAATCGCCTATCGAACAGCGGAATTGGTTGGCTTTTAACTGTGCATCAGGGCAAGGTGAAGGCAGCACCAAGGCCCTTCAAGACCCAGCGTTCCGTGATGCCATCGGCTACGCGATCGACCAGAAGACGATTGTCGAGCGAGCCTTTCGCGGGCACGCCGATCCTGGCGTCGGGGTGACGTACCCGGTGGCGGCCGATTACTACTCGGACCTAAGTGACATCCGGCGCTACTTCGATCTCGCCGAGGCAGGCCGCCGACTTGATGCTGCAGGGTATCGAGATACGAACGGCGATGGTGTCCGGAAGGATAAGGAGGGAAAAAGCTTCCAGCTTGAGCTGATTACTGGAAACCGTGCAGCCAACCTAGCGATACCGATTGCGGCCGTGCAGCTTATCGCTGGTTGGCTGGAGAAAATCGGAATTCCCGTATCGGTGACCCAACTCGAACCCGGCGCGCTCTCGGCCCGGGCGGCAGCGCCAAAAAAGGGCGGAGGAGGGTGGGATTTGCTCGTCAGCAACGACTGGGGCTCTCCCACACCTGTCGACCTACTCCGCATGGGCAACATAGCGCTCATTGGGAGGCAGAACCAGTCTTATTGGGATAATGATAGGTTTAACCAGATCATTGCGGAAGTTCGGGTTACCGTCGACTTCAAGAAAAGCCAGGAGTTGGTCAATGAGGCCGCGCGCCTTATTTACACCGAAGCGCCGTACGTTATGCTGTGTTACCCCTTCCTTCTCGAAGCCCATCGCAAGGATTGTTTTGAGGGCTGGGGTACGCAGGATATGGTGTCGCAGTGGAGCTACTTCCCGGCCGACCGACTGACGCCGGTCTGAAGTGGCCACCTACGGACAAGGCGGTCGGATGAGCCGGCGTATCGGAGGTATCATCCTCAAGGCGATCGTAACGCTGTTGATGGTGGCGATCCTGAACTTCATCTTGTTCAGGGTCATTCCCGGGGATCCTGCCGGGCTACTGTTAGATGGGGGACGCTCAGCGATAACCAGCGAGCAGGTCGAGGCACAGCGCGAACGTTGGGGCCTCGACCGGCCGCTGATCCCCGATCAGGTCGTGGACTATCTAGCAGCAACTGCAAAGGGTGACTTGGGCTACAGTTTTAAGTTCAGGGGCAGGCGTGTCAGCGACCTTCTGCTGGAGCGGCTACCTGCCACTATCGCGCTCGTCGGTGTGGCTCAGCTCATCGCAATCTTATTCGGGGTCATGCTTGGCGTCTACGCGGGCTGGCGCCGGGGCGGAGTGGTCGACAATGTCGTCACTGGAGGCTCTTTGGTGCTCTACTCGACACCGTCGTTCTGGCTCGGCATGCTCCTGGTCGTTGTGTTCAGCACGGGACTAGGCTGGCTTCCTGGCTACGGCGCATTTTCGCCCGGCGCCACCGCGGGATTGCTCGACCGGTTAGCCGACTACCTGCGGCATCTCGTGCTTCCAGCCTCCACTGTAGCCTTGGGGCTGATGGGTCAATACGTGCTGGTGGCGCGTGCTGCCATGAGCGATGTTGTGGCGGAGGACTATATGGTCACAGCGCGGGCCAAGGGATTGACCAGTGGCCAGATGCTAATGCGTCATGCCTTCCGCAATGCAATGCTGCCGGTTGTGACCTTGGTGACGCTCAATCTCGGCTATGTGGTGGCGGGCGCCATTACCGTCGAAACCGTATTCGCCTGGCCGGGAATTGGTAGCCTGACGGTGGGGGCGCTCAACGCCCGCGACTATCCTGTTCTCCAGGGTGTCTTTTTGTTGCTCGGCGCTTCGATCGTTTTTGCCAACCTCGTCGCCGACTTGGCCTATGGTCTTCTTGATCCCCGGGTGAGACAATGACCGAAGTGGTAGCGGAATCTCGTCGGCGAGCCCGACTGCGGGCAATGAAAGACTTCCTCGGCCGGCTCTTCGAACGGGGTGGCGCCTGGGTTGGCACAGCGGCTTTGACCTTCTTCCTCGTATTGGCCGCGATGCCTGGTCCGCTCGTCGGCCCCCTCGAAACGGCAGCTACCGCAACCGGTGATTTCCTGACTTCACCGGACAGCCAGCACATGCTTGGCACGGATGAGGTGGGGCGAGATGTGCTTAATCTCGTCGTCCACGGCGCACGAATATCGCTGACGATCGCGTTAATAGCCACCGTGATCAGCCTCATTGTCGGTACAACGGTCGGCATAACGTCGGGTTACTATGGCGGTAGGGTGGACGTTTGGCTAATGCGGCTGACTGATTTCTTCTTCATCGTCCCATCGTTCGTGCTGGCACTGGTCATTGCGCCCGTATTGGTGGAGGTCGTGGGGCGCGGTCGTGAGATTCTCGGCTTCCGAACCTCTCTTTTCGTCATCGTTGTTGTCATCGGCTTGACGAGTTGGTCCTTTGTGGCTCGCATCATTCGCAGCCAGACGCTCTCGCTTCGGGAGCGCCCGTTCGTGGATCGCGCAAGGGTCGCGGGCAGTAGTGATGTCAGCATCATGATGCGACATATCCTGCCCAACCTCGTGCCGCAGATCGCCGCCAATGGCGCATTGGTTGTAGCCGGCGCGATCTATACTGAGACCGCCCTGTCATTCATTGGCCTTGGTGATCCATTGCAGCCTTCATGGGGCACTTTGCTTTCCCTGGCGCAGCAGGCTGGCGCCGCAAGTGCCGGAGCCTGGTGGTATCTCGGTGCGCCGGGTGTATGCGTGCTCACGGTGGCGCTTGGCTTCGTGCTCCTTGGCAATGCGCTCGACGATACTTTCAACCCGCGCCGGCGTGTGATCCCATGAAAGATATTTTTCAAAAGGCCACCGATCCGCTGCTATCCGTCGACGGGCTTTGCGTCGACTATGGGTTGAAGGGCATTTCATTGCCTGCGATCCAGGATGTGAGCTTTGAGCTCCGCGCCGGGGAGGCCGTCGCCCTCGTCGGGGAATCGGGCAGCGGTAAGACCACGACCGCCATGGCGATAGCGGGTCTGTTGTCACCCAACGCGCGGGTAAGCGGTGGCCAAGTGCGCTATCGTGGCGCCCGGCTGCCAATCGATGATGATGCTGCGATGAGGCCACATCGCTGGAGCGAAACTTCCGTCATCTTCCAGGGTGCGATGAATGCGCTGAACCCCGTTCACCGCATCGTCAAGCAGATCGCAGAGCCGTGCATGCTGAAGCTTGGAATGTCACGTGACCAGGCAACTGCTAGGGCAAGGGAATTGCTCCAGCTTGTCGGGATCCCGGCGGACCGCGATGCCTCCTACCCACACCAACTGTCGGGCGGGATGCGCCAAAGAGTGATGATCGCCATGGCACTGGCATGTCGCCCTTCGATCGTCATCGGCGACGAGCCGACCACGGCGCTCGATGTCATCAACCAGGCTCAGATTCTTAAGCTGCTAGTTGAACTGCGATCGAATTTTAATCTTGCTCTCATGTTGATTACTCACGACCTGTCCGTGGTCTCCGAGTCCTGTGACCGCGTCATGATCATGTATGCCGGCCGCATCGTCGAGGATGGCACCGTCGCCAATATCTTCGCGTACCCTAAGCACCCATACACCCGGCTGTTGATTGAATCGATACCAAACCCGGAAAAGCGCAAACGGGTGTTGCGCCCTATCCCTGGCGATCCACCCAACCTGGTGAAGCGGCCATCGGGCTGCGCGTTCCATCCACGCTGCCCGTTTGCCATGCCGGTTTGTACAACCGAACTTCCCGAACTCGAAGGGTGCGGACAAGGACGCGTGGCCTGTCACCTTCACAGCTCTTCCATGCCGGCGCAGAAGGTAGAAGCTCATGCCTGACAACGCCGATATCTTGCAACTAGAGAACCTGCAGGTTGGCTTTCCCATCCAGGGCGGGCTGTTCGACAGTATGTTGGGACGACCGAGGACTGTCGTGCGAGCTGTGGATGGGGTCGACCTCAACATCCGACGCGGCGAAATTCTTGCGCTGGTTGGCGAATCCGGTAGCGGCAAGACCACGGTTGGCCGCGTCATCACCAAGCTGGTGCAGCCCACCGGCGGGAGGCTACTGTTCGACGGCGACGATATGACAGCCCTGCGGGGCTTCTCGGCTTTGCGTCCGTATCGACACCGAGTCCAGATGATCTTCCAGGACGCCTATCAGGCCCTCAATCCACGGCACACCGTCTTCGATGCCGTGGCAGAGCCATTGCGCTCGCTGAAGCTCGTCGTTAGCGACGCTCAACTCACCAAGCATGTGAGCGAAGCTCTGTCGGCCGCGGGGCTCAATCCTCCGGAGGAGTTCTTCGCGCGCTTTCCGCATGAGTTGTCTGGGGGGCAACGTCAGCGCGTCGTCGTGGCCGGAGCGCTGGTTATCAAACCGGACCTCATCGTCGCCGATGAACCAGTGTCGATGCTCGACGTGTCAATCCGCGCACAGATACTCCAAACGCTTGTCGATCTTCGCGACAAGCAGAACCTCGCGCTGCTTTTCATCACGCACGACCTGCCGCTCGCCTGGTTGATCGCCGACCGAATTGCGGTCATGTATCTCGGCCGGGTGGTCGAAATCGGCAGCGCCGATGACATCACCCTAAACCCCCAGCATCCGTACACAATCGCCCTGCGAGACGCCACGCCTCGGGTTCGCGATAACGGACCTCGCGGTGGGATCAAAGCCTTGCACGGCGAGATCCCAAGTGCCGCCCGGGTACCGAAGGCCTGCCGTTTTCATCCGCGATGTCCGCTGGCGTTCGACCTCTGCCGACAAGAGGAACCACCAACCATCGAAGTGGGACCGCAGCATATGTCCGCATGCTGGCTGGCGAAGTAAAGCTGCTGACGACTCAGAGTCCGTATGGGAATTGGTTCAATGGCTGATTCTGCGCATCAAGAGACTGCCAATGGCGGCGTGGATCATGGCTTC
Source organism: Mesorhizobium sp. M0854 (assembly GCF_040319815.1). Lineage (NCBI taxonomy): Bacteria > Pseudomonadati > Pseudomonadota > Alphaproteobacteria > Hyphomicrobiales > Phyllobacteriaceae > Mesorhizobium > Mesorhizobium sp. M0854. Next base: position 15,826 of record NZ_JAMYOL010000042.1, on the reverse strand, counting down.
GGAGACGTCGATGCGTCGTTCGTAGTAGCGCACGAGGCGGCACCAGCGTGTGAGTCAGCCGAAGGTTCGCTCGACCACCCAACGCCTGGGCAGCACCTTGAAATCGGGCTTGGTGCCGATGCGGCGCTCCACTTCAACTACGAAGTCGAGGAGGGCGGCCCTGTCCAGCAATTGCCTGCGATCGTAGCCGCCGTCGGCGAAGAGATAGGTCAACGCTCAGTCTGCAGCCCCGCCTGGCCGGCTTCCGCAGCAGCGTGCAATTCGCTCCCATTCCTCACTGGTGAGATCGGTCGGATAGCGCTTCGTCTTTCGCTTGATTCGGGCCGTCCGGCCTCGCGTCTCTTGTGTCCACCTACATAGCCCATAATCACAATCCGATCGCGCAGGGAATCAAGCGGACTCTTACGCGGCAGGGGAGCCACACCGTGACAAAATCTTTTGATTTTGGAAATGAACCTCGCCAGGACGAGCTTTCAAGCTTGGTTGCCAAAGAGGTCCAGCGCGTTCTGGCTCAGTACGATGAGGTTCTAAAGGAACGGAGTTCAATCTCATCGCGCATGGGGACTGGCAATCCCGCTGTTCACTTGCTTTCAGCAACAACCCACCAGGCTATTCATGACAATTTGACCGCCCTGGCCTTCGAATTTGTTCGGAGGCTCGCAGCCGAAGCAGTGCGTCGTTTTAATGAAAGCGCCCGTGAGGCGGCTTCTCTCACGGCGGACCGAGGGCCCATATGGGTACGCAGTCCTAAAAGCGCGAGATCTGCAAAGCGATAAGGTTGGTGTCGCAACCAGACCCTACCGGAAAGCGCCGATGACCACCGCAAAGCCGCTCGCTCCCTACAGCGCTATCCAGGGCGCGCTCGCGAGCAGCTTTTGCTACCGCCGAGCTACACCACTTACGGGACACGACCAAGGCGCACCAAGGCGCCCGCAAGCATCTGTTCCCCTTGGCTCAGTTCATCGACGGCAGGCCTGCGCCAGGGATACGACAAGTGCTGTCCTCGATCGCCAATCCCAGACCGGCGTGGCTTTGGCTGACCCGCCCTTCACCCCAGCTTGACGCGAATCCCATAGAAATGCGCACTCAGACAAGATCTGGCCGCAGAGATCATCATTGCCGCATGAGATTGTTCCTCGACGTGAAGCCCAGCTGAAGAAGCCGACCACAAAACAATGCGCCCGCAATCCGTGTCCACGGTGTAAGCCCGTGAGCCATATTGAGTGGCCTGCGCATCGCCTCATATCGTCGCTCCCAGCGAAGAGGCTATTCTTTCGCGTGATTGTCCGCGCGCCAGGCTGAAATGGCGAGCTCGCAGCTGTTTGGCTGGCGGCGCAATGCGATCAAGAGCGGGGCGGTCAGGCCGCACCGAGATACGGCTCGGCTCGGCTTTGTTGAGGTCACGCCGACAGCGTCTGCGGTGGTGGAGATCGAGCTGAGTGGCGTGATCATTCGCGCGGGTGCCGATATCAATGATGCGTATTTCAGGCGATCGTGAGCACGGATTTCACCGCATCGTGAGCACGGATTTCACGGGATCATGAGCAATGATTTCAGACGATCGTGAGCAACGATTTCAGATGATCGTGAGCGCCTTTTCGGACGTGTGGGATGCTTCGGCCGACAACTCAGTCAGTCTACAGGATGCCTCGTTCAAAACGAGGAAGCCTGATGCCAACCCAGAGATTGTCGATGCGCCGGATCAGAGAAGTTTTACGTCTAAGGCATGTCCAGGCTCTGACCGAGCGTGCCATCGCACACGCTCGGGGTGAGATGGCGTCGTGCATGGTTATCTGCGGCGCGCCCGTCTTGCCGGTCTGAGCTGGCCGCTGCCTGAAGGGATGGATGACGAAGACCTCGAGCTGCTGCTCTTCCCGGCGCCGAAGGCGGCGTCGCAAAGCCCCAGCCGGCCGGTTCCCGATTGGGCCTATGTGGAGGAGGAGTTACGCCGCCGCGGCGTAACGCGGGTGCTCCTGTGGGAGGAGTATCGCGCCGCCAATCCCGACGGCTTTGGCTATACCTGATTTTGCACGACCTTCGAGGCCTGGAAAGAGCGCGCGCGCCCGACGATGCGCCAGACACACCTGGGCGGCGAGAAGGTGTTTGTTGATTTCGGCGGCGACACCATCGACATCTTCGATCCCGTCACCGGCGAAGCGCACCCCATGAAGCTGTTCGTCGCAACGATGGGCGCCTCGAACTACACTTACGCCGAGGCGTGCCCGAGCGAGAGCCTGTCCGACTGGATCGGCGTGCACACGAACCTCTTCACCTTTCTGGGCGGCGTGCCGAAGTTCGTGGTCTGCGACAATCTCAAGGCCGCCGTCACCAACCCCGATCGCTACGACCCCGGTCTCAACCGGACCTATGCCGAGATGGCGAGCCATTACGGCAGCGCAGTGCTCGCAGCCAGGCCGAGACGCCCAAAGGATAAGGCAAAGGTCGAGGTCGCCGTGCAAATTGCCCAGCGCTGGGTCCTGGCGCGGCTGCGCAACCAGCGCTTCTTTTCCCTGGCGGAGCTGAACGTCGCCATCCGCCTGCTCGTCGCCGAACTCAACGCCCGCCAGATGCGCGGCTTCACTCCAGCCGCGCTGAACTCTTCGCCGAGATCGACAGGCCGAAGCTGGGAGAACTGCCGGACCAGCCATACCTCTCTGCGCGCTGGAAGCGTTGCCGCGTCGCGCCCGACTATCACGTCGAGGTCGATGGGCACTGGTACTCCACGCCCTACCGCCTCATTCGCGAGCTCGTCGATGTGCGCATCGCCGACAACACCGTCGAGGTCTTCCACAAGGGGCAGCGGATCGCCAGCCACGCCCGTGCGCCCAACCGGCGCGGCCACACGACCGTTGCCGATCACATGCCGAGCGCGCATCGCCGCTACGGCAAGTGGACGCCAGGAGGATTGATCGCGGCCGGCGAGAAGATTGGTCCTTCCAGGCCGCCTTCTTCCAGGCCGTCATCGATGACCGGCCGCATCCCGAGCAGGGCTTTCGCACCTGTCTCGGCATCCTGGCGCTGACCAAGAGCTACGGCAACGCGCGCGTCGATGCAGCCTGCCAACGCGGCATCCTCATCAAGGCTCGCTCCGTCGCCTCGATCCGTTCAATCCTCAAGAACGGCCTTGATCGCGCTTTCTTCGACGAGACGCCCGACCACCAACCCCTGCGCCACGGCAACATCCGCGGTCAGGGCTATCTCCACTGAACCAGGGAGATTTGAATGCTCACCCATCCCACCCATGAACGGCTGATCGCACTCGGCTTGACCGGAATGGCCAAGGCCTTCGAGGAGCAGCGACGAACACCGGATCTCGATGCCCTGTCGTTCAGGAGCGCATCGGGCTTCTTGTCGATCGCGAAGCCGCCGAGCGCGACACCAAACGGCTCACGACGCGCCTCAAATTCGCTGCGCTGCGCCAGAGCGCATGCGTGGAAGATATCGATTTGCGCACCCCGCGCGGCATCGACCGCGCCGTCTTCGCCAGGCTCGTCGGCGGCGACTGGATCGACCGCCACGAGAATCTCCTGGTGACAGGCGCAACCGGCCTGGGCAAGAGTTGGCTCGCTTGCGCCCTTGGCCACAAAGCCTGCCGCGACAATCGATCGGTGCTCTATCATCGCGTCCCGCGCCTTTTCGAGGCGCTCGCGCTGGCGCGCGGCGACGGGCGCTACGGCCGCCTGCTCAAGACGCTCGGGCGCGTTCAACTCCTCATCCTCGACGACTGGGGCCTGTCCGTTCTCAACGCCGCCGAGCGCCGCGATCCCTGGAAATCCTCGATGATCGCCATGGCCGCGCTTCGACCATCGTAACCAGCCAAATCCCCGAGCATCACTGGCACGACGTCATCGGCGATCCCACCCTCGGTGATGCGATTCTGGATCGCCTCGTTCACAACGCTCACCGCCTTCAACTCACCGGAGAAAGCATGCGAAAACATAACGCCCGCGCCCATGCTCTTGACGCAGCCGCAAACACCTGAGTCAATGAACAAGTCGGGCGAAGCGGCCGCTCATGATCGCGTGAAATACCTGCTCACGATCAATGAAATGAGCGCTCACCATCGCGTGAAATGGCTGCTCACAATCAGCGAAATGCGCAATCAATGACGAGCAGCTGGTGCGGATCATCCGGGCGGTTCGCCAGCATGATCCCGGCTGGCGTGAAGGTGCTTGTCGCCAGTCATCCCGTCTATTTTAGCATCGGCGGCTATGTCCGTTATGACATCGCAGGCGGCGACCTCGGTTCGTTCGATGGCGCAAAGACCAACGACGTCTTGACAGGCAAGAACCAGGGCACCTGGTTCAAGAACGCCCGCTTCGACTTGAGGACCTGGACCGGGCCAGGAAACCGAACTCGGTACCTTGAAGACCTACCCCGAGACCCGCTTCAACTTCGGTAACCACCTGGCGGACCTGGCTACCAACTCCGCCGGCAACAAGAGTGTCCAACTGCGCTTCGCCTGGATCCAGCTCGGCGGCCTGCGTGTCGGTAAGGACGATACGGCCTTCAGCACATTCCAAGGCTACGCCGGCAACGTTATTAATGACTCGAGCGTTCCTTACGGCGACTACGATACGAATGTCGTCCAGTACTACTTCGACTCGGCAACGGCCTCTCAGCTGTCGTCTCACTGGAAGAAGGCGGGGACAGTGCGGGCACTCTGCAGCCAGGGGGCTTTTACTCACACTCAGGCAATGACACCATCGATAGCTATGTTCCACATGTTGTTGGCGGCGTGAAGTACACGCAGGCCTGGGGCGCGATCAGTGCAGTTGGCGCCTATGACAGCGCCTGGGAAGAGTGGACCGGCAAGGGCCCGCCTGGACGTGAACGTCTCGAGCGCGCTGACGCTGTTCTTGATGGCCGGTTACGGCACCGACAAGAACATCGATCGCAACTTCTACAAGCAGTGGGGCGGCAACTGGGCATTCTGGGGCGGCGCTACCTACAAGCTCAACGAGAAAACCGGCGATCCGGCGACGAATTTCCTGTTCACCAAAGCACGTAGCCCTGTGGGAGCTCTGACGAGTTGGTGAGTATGCGACGTCTTCAAAGACAAAGCGGACTGCCGCTCGATGGTGTCTCATTATACGCATTGCGCCACTCGTTTGCCATGCGACTGCTGGGCCAAGGTGTCGGGGTAAAGACGATCGGCGACCTGCTTGGGCATCATAGCCTGAGAGCACGTGCGTTTATCTTCGTATCGAGACGGAAATGCTGCGTACGGTGGCTCTGTCCGTACCTGGCGTTGCCGCGCGTTAAGGAGAATGGCGATGTTTACAACCATCTCTCCGACACCCCTGGATCAACCGATTGCGGCATGGCTTGCCCATCAAATGCGCTCTTGGCCGCCGATATTATCCCGAGGAAAGGGTCCTGGTCTCTTTGCGGGAATTTGTCAGCCGTATTCCGGGACAAGATCTTTACTGTACAGGCTTTCAGCGCTGGTGTGCCACGTTCCCTGTAAAGGACGATAGTACTGGGTACGCCGGTGGCGTCTCCGAGGACTATTTGCACCATGTGCAAGCCGTTAAGGTCGATTGCAAGTAGCGCACTCACATGGCGTTCTCAAACCGGAAGTGTACATCAGCGACCTGGCGCAACCACTTTGCCGCCAAGCTGAGCCCACCGGCTACGAGCTGGCGATTTCAAGCTGCATCATTCTGTACCATTTCGCTGACGTAGTTGCCCACGTCAGGGGTGCCAAAGCGCCCCTTTCGAATCCCACTCCAAACAAATACTCTATTTGTCGGTCACACTACAATGTACGTTGATTCGCTCCCATCTTTCAACTTTAATTGACCGCAGGTAAGCAGCTCGTAAGTCTTGCCGTTCGATTTCTGTTCGGGGTCAGGAAAACCAGTCCTGGACATAGAGCCTCATGAGCTCGCATTTTCAGATTTAGACCGATCGACGCATCACCATACCGGCCCGCGGCATGTGAAAGGCCGCAACCAAGGCCTAACACAAGTCCGCACTCGATTACGCGCTCAACACTCAAATTTTCCTGGCAAAGCGGCTGGGATCCACACAAGTCTAGGCCATCGAATCTCTCAAATCCGACAGAATCACAACCTGCTGAAATCACTCAACTTTTTTTGGAACGGACACTTACGACTTTCGAAGCCATGCATTTGGAGCGCAAGTAAAATTAGTTCCGAACGCGTCGGTGTAATAAGTGTCGATTAAAAATCCCAATTTCTCGATCAACTGTAAGCCTTCAATAATCTCTTTATTCGCTTGTATTGGATTATCCTCGATTACATAGTAATCTCCAGATACAAGGAATTGTTCCAAGTAAGAAAATATGGAAAATATTTGCACGTGCGCGTCATCGATCACAAGCCAAGGATGAGGTAGACTAATAAGTAGATCTTCGTCGAAATTGGCGGCGTTTGAAAGATCAATTTGATGAAATGTAATCATTGGATGTTTTGCATTTGCATGGATGCATTCCGTATTAATATCGAAAGAATGAACTTCACCTTGTTCGTCGCAGAGAATAGACATTTGATCAGCGAACCACAGTCCGCTTCCACCCTGAAGAGAACCGAGTTCCAGAATTGTCCTCGGCTGAAGTTCCCAAATAAGCCTCGTATACAAATATAGATCAAAAGGGGTCTTGAGATTGATTAACCCTTTGTACGTTTGCGCCAAGGCCCCAACTTTTGTGGATTGGTTAGGAAAAAGCTTTGCGTGAAAAGACGAACTCCATCCTCGTGCCGATGGCTTTGCAAAGCGGTCGGAACACTCGGCATTCACAACGCTGCTTAGTGCGATTGCCCAATCAAAATATCCACCCGGCTTTATTTGATCCGGGTAGTTCTTGAGGGCGGCTTCGCAAAAAGCGTTATATCCGGAAGCAAGTTTCATAGGTCTATCTCCTTATCGCGTCTGTCATTGTCCCTTAAGGGTGAGCTCGATTGGTTCCTACAACCAAATAAACCACTGCCTTCCTCCCTTGGGGAGCTACCAAATCAAGTAGGGTTTGTTTAAGAGGCCTCTCTGATTAGGTCGTTGAGGTTAAGCCACTCCTGCACTTTTTTCTTGGGCGTCCCGCAAGATCACTCGCTTCTCTTCGCGGTCGGCGCTCTGGCCGCCGCATGGATGGGGTCAGGAGAGCGAGGCGTCTCAATCTGTTTCCCGACCTTGCCGAGTTTTGGCCGGCAGATTCGGGACTCTTAACGAGATCGCCTCGCCCATCGTCCCGCGGAACGATCCGGGCATCGCTCGGTTGGGCGAAAGCTCTGCTTTTGCTCCTTCGATGTTCGTCGCGGCTTACGCCGCCAACGCGGCAGGCTCCTTTCCGAAGCGGAACTCGGTCGCGTCAGTCCACATGCGGTGCAGGATGACGGCGAGCTTGCGGGCTACCGCCACGCGGGCCCGCGCGCCATGCCGCGGCGTTTGGCGATGTTCATGCCCCAAAAGCTCGACCATTTCTTCGAACGCACGAGCACCGAATGCGCTGCCTCCGAGAGGGCAGTGCGGGCGAGTTCGTCGCCGCAGCGGCTAACCTTGCCCTGGATGTCGGTCTCGCCGGACTGGTAGCGCGCCGGCGTCAGCCCCAGATGCGCCCCACCGCCCGCGAGGAGCCGAACCGCTCCGGCCGGTCGATGGTGGCGCGGAAGGCGAGCGCCGTGATCGGCCCGACGCCCGGTGCGCTCATCAGCCGCCGACAGACTTCCTCCTCGCGCACGATGTCGAGAACCTGCTTGGTCAGGCGAGCGAACTCCTTCAGCATGACGGTGAGGATCGCAAGCAGCGGCTCGACCATCATCACCACCTCGGCGTCGGCGCCGGCCAGCTCGCGCACGCGATCGGCAAAGGCAGCGCCCGACGGCGTGCCGAGCTTGACGCCGGCCTCGCGCAGGATGGCGCGCACCACGTTCTCGATGCTGCGCATCTCGTTCAGCACGGTGCGGCGGGCAACCAGCAGCGAGCGCCACAACCGGCATTGCCGGCTCTTCACATGCACCTGCCGATACCAGCCGGTGCGCCTGATCTGCGCCAGCGCGGGCATCGTTGCGATCGGTCTTGTTCGGCATCGTCTTCATCGCTGCATTGGCAGCCCGCGTCTCGATGCAGATCGCCGGCAAGCCTTCGGCGCGCAATCCGTCGTGAAGCCAGGCCGTCAGCGAGCACGCTTCCAGGCCGATCCGCTCCAGCGGAAGCCCGACTTTGCCCAGCGTTCACTCAAAGCCTCAGGCTCGCTCTCGCAACGCATTTCCTTCATGATCCGGCCGCTCTCGTCCACAATGCAGATCGCGGTCTCTTCCAAAGACACCTTAAGTCCGGCAAAATACTTCATGGCTGCTCCTTCCCGATGTTTGAGGCGCTCCAAGCGACCACGTTCTAAGAGACCGTTTCGAAATTCGCTCTGGCGAGTCATATGGTGGTGGTTTCGAGAACCCCAGCACAGCGGACATTTGGGTCCGTGTTGGGGTGGACGGCCCCCGACGGCATCGTGATGTGCCAGAATTGAGGTCGTTGAAGATCTCAAACAAGGGAGACCGTCCGTGGATAAACTTATTCGCATTGGCATGGATACGTCAAAGAGCGTTTTCCAGTTGCATGGGGTGAATGAAGCCGAGCAGCCGGTGCTGCGCAAGAAACTGCGACGCAGCCAGGTGCTTGCGTTTTTTGCTCAGCTTCCGCCGCTGAAGGTGGGCATGGAAGCCTGCGGAGCGGCGCATTACTGGGCGCGCGAATTGCGTGCGCTGGGCCATGAGGTGGTTCTTTTGCCGCCGCAATATGTGAAGCCCTATGTCAAGCGTGGCAAGTCGGATGCGGCGGACGCCGAGGCCATCTGCGAGGCGATGAGTCGGCCGAACATGCGTTTTGTGCCGGTCAGGAGCGCCGAAAACCAGGGAGCGCAGATGCTGGCGAAGGTGCGCGCGCAGTTCATCGGCCGGCGCACGCAGCTTGCCAATTCGATACGCGGCTTTGCGGCAGAGTTCGGCCTTGTCGCGCCCAAGGGGCTTTCCCGTCTCGGCGATCTGCTGGCCGACATCCGCGCCGATACGACGCTCCCGGACATGGCCAGGCAGATGTTCGAGACATTGGCGCGCGATTATGCGCGGATCGCCGAGGAGATCGCCGCGCTCGATGAACAGCTTCTGGCGCTTCACAGGCAGAACGAAGTGAGCCGGCGGCTGGCCGTCGTGCCGGCGATTGGTCCTGTCGGAGCGACGCTTCTGGCGATCAAGGTACCGGAGGCGCATGGCTTCAAGTCGGGGCGAGACTTTGCCGCCTGGCTCGGGCTGACGCCGAAAAACCATTCGACAGCCGGCCGCAACCGGCTTGGGGTGATCACCCGCGCCGGCGACGAGATGCTGCGAAGTGTGCTGGTGGCGGGCGCCACCGCTCTCATCCAGCACATGCGGCGCGGCAGCAAACGGGTCTGGCCGTGGTTGCAGGCCTTGATTGCGCGCAAAAGCCCCAAGCTGGCGGCGGTGGCGCTGGACAACAAGTTGGCCCGCATTGCTTGGAAAATGATGGTCAGCGGCGAGCATTATCGCCCCATGAGCGACGCCGTGTCCGAAGCCGCGTCGGCGCGACCATGAGGCAGGCAAAACGTTTGGCGTCAGGCGCTCGCGCGCGGCGCTGAAGGCCGGAACTTGCAAGCAAAGGAGAAGATGGTGTGATCGGTCGAACCGGGACAGGCGAGACATTCCGAGGTGCTCACCGGCAATCAATGCCGTGTCCGTGTTTGGAACTCTCGTCCGCGAAGCCCATCTTGGCCAGCGGCCGCAATGACCGCGAAAAAAGGCCGGACATATGAGCGCAAGAGATCCGACATACGATCAAATCCAATCCTTGCAAGGAGGGGGCCGTCCGGAAGCGCAGAAAACGCCATCAGATGGCCGCCAGAGCGAATTTCGAGACGGTCTCTAATATCCCAATAGGAGCAGCCGCCCGCATCCGGGTTCGGCCCAGACCCAATCACCCCATCTGTTTGGAAAATCGAGGGTCGGGGTTTTGCGGTGAGGCTATTTCTGATTTCAAGCTGTGGATGTGGACTAAACAGAGCCGTGGCCGGATGCCCCAGATCGCCAAGAAGACTGCTCTGATTCCTGAAAACTGGATCGTTCTAAAGTGGAGTTTCCGCGGTAACATCCCTTGACTGGGAGGAGCGGAAGACGATGAAGGCATCGAAGTTCTCGGACGCGCAGAAGGCGTTCATTCTGAAGGAGTGATCGGACGGAATCCCCGTCGCGGAGATCTGTCGTCGGGCGGGGATCAGCCAGGCGACGTACTTCAACTGGAAGAAGAAATACGACGGACTGCTGCCGACGGAGATGAAGCGGCTGAAGCAGCCTGAGGACGAGAACGGCAAGCTCAGGAAGCTGGTGGCCGATCTCTCCTTGGACAAGGAGATGCTGCAGGACGTCATTCGCCGAAAACTGTGAGGCCTGGTCGCAAACGCGAGCTGGTGGCGGAGACGTGTGATGAGTGGAACGTGTCGATCCGGCGGGCATGCCGGGTTCGACACGTCAACCTACCACAAGTCCCGCCGCCGCGATTAGGCCGGCATCGAAGCTCGGATCAGGGACATCTGCGCCACACGGGTCCGCTACGGATACCGGCGCGTGCACGTAATGCTCACGCGCGAGGGCTGGGACATCAACATGAAGCGAACCTATCGAATTTACAGGGACTTGGGCCTGCAGCTCAGGAACAAGACGCCAAAGCGGCGTGTGAAGGCGAAGCTGCGGGAAGGCCGGGAGGAAGCCGTCGGCCCGAACGACGTCTGGGCGATGGACTTCCACGATCAGCTCGCGACGGGCAAGAAGATCCGTGTGCTGACGGTCGTCGACACGTTCTCCCGCTATGTGCCTGTGCTCGACCCGCGCTTCAGCTATCGGGCGGAGAATGTGGTCAGGGCACTGGAACAGGTCTGTCCGAAGATGGGCTATCCGAAGACGATCCGCGTCGACCAGGGCTCTGAGTTCGTTTCCCGCGACCTCGACCTATGGGCCGACGCGAAAGGCGTGACGCTCGACTTCAGCAGGCCAGGAAAGCCCACCGACAACGCCTACATTGAAGCCTTCAACGGTCGCTTCAGGGCGGAGTGCCTGAACGCCATTGGTTTTTTCCTGCCCTTGCCGATGCCTCTGAAAAGTTGGAGGATTGGCGCAGATACTACTATCCTGTTTCATGCCGCCCATCTGTCTATGTCGTTGAAGCGAATAGGTTTTGCTGATCAGGGTGCGATCCCGTGGGGTATTTTGGGTTCTGCCTCGCACGCCAAACAATGCTCTGAGCCACCGGTTCGTCAAGCTTGATCGGCTGAAGAGCCATCCGGCAGGGGATGAACACCTTCGATCTCGCCTGCTTCGGCGGCGAGCCTGAGTGTCTTCGGTGCAATGCCAAGCAAACGCGCCGCCTTGTTCAGATTAAGCCATGGTTCATTCCGTCTGGCGCCGGCCGGAATACCGGAATCTTGTGATGCGACCTGAGCGCAGTGACCCGCTCCCGTGTCCAGCGATTGGCGTGGCCGTCACCAGGCCGTTCCGGTTGAGGATGCCGGCAATCAGGTCATCATGGCGATGAGAACCAGTCGCCGGACGGCGGCCAAAATGTCGGCCGAAGTGCTGTTGCGCTGTCCGCGCCGCCTCCTCGGCAGGCGAAGTTCGGTGTGGACGCCAATCCAATGGATCAGGAGAACGATCTCTGAGACTTCTTCATCGATATCGGTGACCACCTCGTGGATGACGGTGCGCACGATGGGCTTCTTGAGCCTCGCGTCGGTCGTCGGGGCCGACCAGACAGTCTTGAGATCGGCGGCGAGCGCGGCGGCGTGTATTGGCGACAGAAGTGATGGCTCCAATGTCGAGCCATCCTGCGCGGCAATCCTGCTCTCTATCTCGCCGACACGCGTGAGCGCCCGGTTCCATCGCAACTCCAGTTCCGCCGCGACCACCGGTTCTGCGGATCGATGGCGTCGTACTGCCGGAATGCCCGATCGGCGCTGTGGCGTGCCGCCTTGAGATCGCGCACCAGCGCATCACGACCTGATCGCGGCGACTGGCCGCCTGTGCTTCGGCCTCGACGGCCGCGGTAATTGCTCCCGGCTCGACAACCCGCAGAAGAGCTTCCTCGATGGCGTCGTCGACGCGCAATCCTCCGAATGCGATGCAGCGCGGCTCGCCATTGTCGAGCAAGCCCCGCCAACACGAATAGCGCGGAATGTGATGTCCCTGTGTAGCGAACCGTCAGCTTGCGTCCACAGCGCCGGCAGCGGACAAGGCCGGCGAGCAGAGCGTCGCCATGCTTGGGCGCTCCGTGGTGCCGGCCAGTGGGCACGTTGTCGCTCACCATCTTGCGAATCGCCTGCGCCCGTTCCCAACTGACATAACCCTCATGGACATCCGGGAGCCAGCCACTCGGCTCGCGCCTTACGGCGGCTCCCGGGTCGGATCACTCCCGCTGCATCATATCCTGTCGCGACGCGACTCTTACCATAGGCGTAGGCGCCGCCGTAGATCGGGTTCTCGATCATCCGGTGGATGGTCGCATAATTTTGGCTGACGCCAGACCACGTCACCGTTGTTGCGCTTTGCTGGCAAATCCAGCCCATGCTCGAGGAACCAGAGCAGGGCCTGCCGGGCGCTGCCGAGTTCGGCCACCTTGTCGAAGACGAGAATGATGGCGTCCTGAACACGCCGATCGGGATCCTTCTCAAGCTTGTCGCCGACCTTCACGAAGCCGACCGGGGCCGTGACAATGAGCTCGCCGCGCCGGGCTTTCTCGTAGCGTGCCGACAGGGAACGCTGACGCAGAAGATCGAGTTCGTACTCGTTGAGGCTTCCCTTCAATCCCAGCTGCAGCCGGTCATTACGCTGACGCAATCGGCTTGAAAACGAGCCGTTCTTACTTGGAAAGTGGATGCAGCACCAGCGTCGCGATGATTTTTGGAAACACGTGTCATTCTGCGAAAATTTTGACGAGTACATTGTCCCCACACTCGTTATTGCGGGATGGGCCGATGGCTACCGCAATATGCTTTTGAAGGCATTGGTTGGAACTGACGGACGAGCCAAGGCGATTATCGGACCGTGGGCCCACAAGTACCCGCATTTTGCGTTGCCCAAGCCGCGCATGGACTATCACGCAGAAGCGATTGCTTGGTGGAACAAGTGGCTCCATGAAAATAACGGCGCTGACCAACTGCTGCAGATGCGAGCGTACATCCAAGAAGCTGCGCGCCCAACGCAGTTCCGCGAAGTCGACCCAGGTTTCTGGATATAAAAAGACATCTGGGAAACCCCAGAGATAGCTTACTTCTCGGTGGGGTCGGCCTGCGTCCTGGTATCTGGCCATCCGGACAAGGGGCGGCCAGCAAACGACCAGTATTTAAGGTCGCCGCTGGATACGGTGTGATGGGCGGTGGGTTTGAGGTGCTCAAACCCGACGGTGAGATGCCTCGTGACCAGAACTTTGACGATGGCGGTTCGCTCGTGCTGCAAACAGCTCCTTTGACAGAGGCACTGGAATTCCTCGGGCAACCGGTATTGGATCTAGATGGGGTAACGGGCCGCCAAGCGGGCCGCTCACTTCGCTACGGCGCTTGAGTGGCGCGCTCCGCTCGCGGCTTGCTTGGCGATGAGGTGGTCGTCCCTCACACTGATGGTGTTAACGGAGTCGGGACAGGCCCGCTCCAAGCATCAAGGAGAGACGACCATGGAGCATTATGCAGGGATCGACGTGTCATTGGAACACTCGAGCGTGTGCGTTGTCGATGCAAGCGGCAAGATCGTTCGCGAAACCAGGGTGGCGAGCGAGCCGGAGGCATTGATTGCCTGGTTTGACTCGCTCGGCCTTCCTCTGGCGCGGATCGGGCTGGAAGCCGGGCCGCTGTCGCAATGGCTCTTTGCGGCGATGCGGCAGGCGGGACTGTCGGTCGAGCTGCTGGAGACGCGACATGTGCGCGACGCCTTCAAGGCCATGCCGGTGAAGTCGGACCGCAATGACGCTCGCGGGATAGCGCAGCTGATGCGGCTTGGCTGGTTCCGGCCGGTGCATTGCAAGTCGCTGGCCGCGCAAGAGGTGCGGGCGGTCCTGACGGCGCGCAAGCTCATGATCGAAGCTGAGGGATGTAGAGAACAGTGTGCGTGGCATTTTGCGCGGCTTCGGGCTCAAGGTCGACAAGACAACACCGCGCGACTTTGCTTGCCGCATCCGTGACCTGGTGGCTGGCCATCCGAACCTGAAGACGGTGGCCACGGTGCTGCTTTCTGTGCACGCCGTGCTACTGCGCGAGTTCCAGGCTCTCGAGAAAAAGGTTCGCGCGCTGGTGCGCCTTGATGCCAGGGCCAGGCGGTTGATGTCGACGCCGGGAGTCGGTCCGATCGTGGCGCTCACTTATGCCGCTGCGATCGACGACCCCGGGCGCTTTCGCTCGTCGAAGCGGGCGGGCGCGCATTTCGGCCTGACGCCGAAGAGGTATCAATCCGGCGAGACCGACTATAGCGGCCGCATCAGCAAGATCGGGGATGCTGCAGTGCGCACGGCGCTCTATGAGGCCGCCCACATCATGCTGGTGAAGCCGCTCAAGGGCTGCACGGAGCTGAAAAGCTGGGCGATGCGGATCGCCCGGCGGGCCGGGTTGAAGAAGGCCAAGGTGGCGCTGGCGCGCAAGCTTGCGGTGATCCTGCACCGCATGCTCGCCGATGGAACTGTCTTCAACGCGGCGGCCAGGACAATGAGGGCAGCCGCCTGAGAAAGGGGAGAACAACCGTATTTGGGCGGGTCACGACACCAGGCCCTCCCGAAGCGAGGTCCCGTTGCCGGGACGATGGATCAGGTCAGACCGCAACAGCCTGCGTGGCATCGCGATCACGCGTCACTAGATTGGTCGGCCTTATCCTCTTCAAACTCCATCAGGTGGCGGTCGCGCACCGACCCCGTACAGAAGCAAGACCCCGGCAACTGGACGACGCAAAAAGGGATTGACCTATCGAGGCCCGTTACAGAAGCAGGCTGTTGAAGAAGTCTGACGTATTGCCTTGAGGATGGCCTCATCGCCGTTGTGGTAGGCGAATGTGATCTCGATCGAGCCGTCGTCGAGCAATTCGGCATAGCCGTCGCCTGTGACTTCGTCCATCTCGTCACACCCGGCCCATGTGAAGTGAACTATCGAGGGGCTGTAGCTCAGATCGAGGCCGGCTTGCAGGGCGCCAAAGGCGATCTCGCCGTTGTTGTCGGGTCCGATGGCGATGGTTGCGGGTCCACTGAGGTTCAGGTAACCGCGATCCCACAGATCGGCTTCGATGATCCGCCAGCGGCCGATCAGTTGGCAGCCTGCGGGCGCGGTCATTGCGACGCCGCCAAGAGCTTGGGCAGCCGCACCAGATTGTAGGCGGCGGCCGTGAGGTGAAGGCCCACCCAACGCGGTCGCGGCCGCGCAATTTGGTCTTCTCCTGCCCAGCGACGATTTTGATCCAGCCGAACGCCTCTTCGATGCGCTTTCTGATGCGCTGGCTGACGGCATAGCCATCGTGGCGCGTGGTGCGGCGATCGATCGCCGAACGACGGCCGTTCGTGTTCTGCGCTACGTGGGGTGTCACCTTCATCGAGCGCAGCTCGTTGACGAAGTCCTCCGCGTCATAGGCCTGGTCGGCGCCGAGCGTGATCGCCCGCGGCCGGTCGGCGCGAGGTTCGATCATGTGCAGGGCCGCCACCCGCTCGGCATGTCCGTCGGCCAGCGTCAGACAGGCTTCCACCAGCAGGCCGTGGTGGTTCTCCATCAACCCATGTCCCATGAAGCACAACCTGGCCTCCTTGCCCCGCCCTTTGCGGTAGAGCCTGGCGTCGGGGTCGG
>NZ_JAMYOL010000041.1:0-31428 GCF_040319815.1 Mesorhizobium sp. M0854 | reverse complement strand
TCCGCTAAACACGGGGGCTGCGCGGCGGACACGCCAACGTCACCGCAATGCCACGCCATTTTTGCAGAACTTGACGCACACAACTAGGGTAGGTCACCGGCGAGATCAGGTGCCCTGCAGCATAATTGAGGTATCTATGCCGGGTGTGCATTGTCGGCAGTCGCCGGAACAGACACTGAGGGCGCGCCGCAAAGCCTCCTCTCGTCAACGACATAGTCCCTGGCCTTCGGCCTGAATCGCCCAATGCCTTCGTATGGATCAAACAGCCGGACCGTCTGATCGTGTCGCTGCGTCACGACATTTATATTTGTATGGGTGAATACCATCCAAGCCATCAATGGAGTTACTGAAATGAAAATGACAGTCCTTGCTGTCGCCGTGCTTGTTATTACAGCAGGAAGCGCCACTGCCGGAAGCGACCACTATGGATCAAACGGATTCCAGCAGCCTGCGACTGCGCCTTACAACATGTATACATCCTCGATCAAAAAAATGAACAATGATATCGGGGTGCCGAAAACCGTACGCAAGCCGACTGTTCCCAACGATGAATATGGCCAGGGCATCTGGGGTCACTGATCCCGACCTACAGAAAATTGAAGGACCGGGGCGAGACCTCGGTCCTTCCGCCGTATCGGCGAGCCGACTTCTCTCTTGCGCGTCGATCCCTGCAATGCGACTTGCTGCTTACGTGGCTCAATTTGCGCCACGTCGACAAAACGTCTCGCCTCCGACCTATTTGGCGCGACTCGTGCGGCA
Source organism: Mesorhizobium sp. M0854 (assembly GCF_040319815.1). Lineage (NCBI taxonomy): Bacteria > Pseudomonadati > Pseudomonadota > Alphaproteobacteria > Hyphomicrobiales > Phyllobacteriaceae > Mesorhizobium > Mesorhizobium sp. M0854. The sequence continues at coordinate 30,669 of NZ_JAMYOL010000041.1, read as the reverse complement.
GCTTCCCGGAAAATCGTCTTGAGGAAGACCGATTGCTCAGCCATTTATTCGGAAGTGTATTGGCGCGACGACATCGCAGTCGTGGCTCAGAGCACTGCCATCCCGCCGTCGACCCGCAGATTGATGCCCGTTACGAAACTACTCGCGTCCGAGGCAAGGAACAGGGCGGCTTTTGCCAACTCTTCCGGCTGCCCCATCCGGCCCAGGGGTATTGCCTCTGCCATCGCCTTTTCAAACAGCCCGCGCTGCTCAAACGGTATGCCCAGCTTATCGAGAATAGCCGTATCCACCGGACCTGGGCTGAGCACGTTGACCCGGATGCCGCGAGACTTCAGTTCGATCGCCCAAGCGCGCGCAAAGGCATTTATGGCCGCCTTCGAGCCCGCGTAAACAGCATGACCGTCCAGCACCTTCTCGCCTGGCCAGCGAACCTGTGAGGATGATTGCGCCGCCATTCCGCATGACCGGAATCAGTTTCTGGACGCCGAAGAAGACGCCTCGCGTATTGACGGCAAATTGCGCATCATATTCTGCCTCGGAGACGTCGGCCGAGTGCGTGATGGTGTTTATGCCGGCGTTCGCCATATAGATGTCGAGCGCCCCGAACCTCTGGCGGATCTGTTGCGCTACCTCGTCATGGTGCGACACGTCGGCCACATTTCCCTGAATGCCCAGCGCGCCTGCCCCGATCTGTGCGACCGCTTCCTCGACCGCCTGCCGCCGGCGGCCGGTAATGACGACTTGCGCGCCCTCGGCCGCAAAGATTTTTGCAGCCGATAGTCCGATGCCGCTGTTCCCGCCGGTGACCACCGCGATCTTGCCCGAGAGTACGCCCATTTCGTTCCTGCCTTCGAAAAATAGCGCCGGTGCTGCCGCGATAATCGCAACTGCTGGCCAAGAAAGTTTCACGCCGAATTGAGACCGCCAAAATGAGCGGCAATCGCAAACGGCTACCGATTGATAAACTCCCGGCGCTTAGCCAGTTTGACGTTTTGGAGGAGCGCTTTGGCCTTCAAGGCAGAACAAGCGCGCGGCGGCGACCCCCGACAGCGCGACATAGTGTCGAACGCCGGCGATCGCCTCCGCGCTGCACAGGCGAAGTTGCTCGAATGGCAGCCCTATCGCAGCATATGTTTCGCGCCTTTGCCAGCGCTCTAACTCGATGGCGCAGTGGTTCGGTTCCACAATCCGGGACATGAGCCGACAGAACCGGCATTCAGGCCACCGCTCGCCTATGCGAGCGCACAAGGTTTGACCTGGCGCGCCACCCGAAATGCGGTTAAGGGCGCGCGAAATATTGCCAAAGGTGGTCATCGTCGGCTCCAAGGATTGCGGAGAACATGCGGTCGTGACTGAGGGTGTGCTATCCTTTGATGAAGGCGAGCAGGTCAGCATTGACCTGATCTTGGTGCGTGGCCGTGATCCCGTGGGGCGCGCCGGGGTAATAGATATCCTTTGCGCCTTTGATCAATCGGGCCGACTTGACTGCCGAGTCCTTGACGGGGACGATCTGGTCGTCTTCGCCATGCAGGACGAGGGTTGGCACGTCGAACTTCTTGAGGTCCTCGGTAAAATCGGTCTCGGAGAACGCCTTGACGCTTTCGTACGCGTTCACGAGACCCGCCTGCATACTCCAGAGCCAGAACTGATCCAGAGTCCCCTGGGAAACCTTCGCGCCTGGCCTGTTCGCGCCATAAAACAACGGTGCGAGGTCCCGGTAGTACTGCGACCGATCCTTGACGAGGCCAGCCCTTATGCCGTCGAATACCTCGATCGGCAGGCCTTCCGGATTGGCCGGCGTCTTCACCATGATCGGCGGAACAGCGGCGATAAGAACAGCCTTGGCCACCCGCTTCGTCCCGTGCCGTCCGATATAGCGAGCAACCTCGCCTCCTCCGGTCGAATGGCCGACCAGCGTGGCGTTCCGGAGATCCAGCGCCTCAATCACGGCTGCAAGATCATCCGCATAGCCGTTCATGTCGTTGCCGGACGTGGCCTGGCTCGATCGGCCATGGCCGCGCCGGTCATGCGCAACGACGCGAAAGCCGTTATGGGCAAGAAAGAGCATCTGGCCGTCCCAGGCGTCGGAATTCAGCGGCCAGCCGTGCGAAAACGTGACGACAGGACCCTTGCCCCAATCCTTGTAGTAGATTTCGGTGCCATCCTTGGTCGTGATGGTGCTCATCGTCTTGGTTCCTTTGATTGAGGGGGAAGAGGGAAGGTTTTTTTTTCGGCTCGTTGCCGAAGCAGCGCGGGGCAGTCCGGCGGCTGCCGTAGAGATCAGGCCTGCCAACATGACATCGCGGCGAGATCCGCCGACGGAGAAAAGTCCGTCTTTGTTCATCATGTCCATCCATGTGCTTTGAACATCCTGCTCACCATCACGACCGTCGAGTCGGCCTGAGCGGTCGCGTTCGGGGAGGAGCGAGCGAGGAGCGGTAGAAACGCGACGGTCGTGATGGCTTGCGAGGAACAGGATGCACCGATCCGGGCCGCGAACCTACTCTACGGAGGCATCTGTCATACGATGCCAAAGTGCAGGGCAGGCACGCCGAAGATAGGGCCGGGCTAAGGCAAGCTCTTATAGACACACGTCAATTAGGCTTGGGTAGCGGCGCGGGGACCGACGCGGCATGGCCGGCGTCAGTTGCTGTTGCATGAAATGTTGCGAGTTTTTCGGTCAGGCTGGCGCTGCCAAAGAGCGCCGCTCAGTAGTAACCGATGTTTGGCGCGGGCCTTGCCGCGAAACACCAAACAGGACCACCGATGTACATCAGGATCACCCGCAGCAGCACGAGCGTATCAACAGGCAGGAAGGCCTGGGCGCGCTGAGAAAGCACCTGAAATGGCCCGGCGCGCCGGGCGATCCTATTGGATGGGGCATGGATCGGCTTGTGCCAAATTCTAGACCTCGCGCATCGGCGCGGGCAGCGTTTCCCACGCCCGGATCAGCTCACCGATGGAAGCGGCTTCCATCTTGCGCATGACATTGCCGCGGTGAAGCTTGACCGTCACTTCACTGATGCCGAGGTCGAAGGCGATCTGCTTGTTGAGGCGCCCGCGCGCCACTTCACGCAGGACCTCGCGCTCGCGCGGCGTCAGCGTCTCGACGCGCTCGATGTTGCGCTTGACGATCACGGCATCCGCCCGCCGCTTGGCATCCACCGCAATGCCGGCGATCACAGCGTCAAGCAGCGTCTGATCCCGCACCGGTTTGGTGAGAAAGTCCACGGCGCCGGCCTTCATCGCCTGGACAGTCATCGGGATGTCGCCATGCCCGGTCAGGAAGATGATGGGTTTGGGGTTGCCGTTTTTCGCAAGATGGTGCTGCAGATCGAGACCGCTCGTCCCTGGCATGCGCACGTCGAGGATCAAGCAGCCGGGGCTCTCCAACACGTCGGCGTCAAGCAATTCACGGGTTGAGGTAAAGCACACCGGCAGGAAACCCGCCGACAGGATCAATTCAGACAGCGCCTCCCGAACAGAGGCATCATCATCGACAATAATGACCAGCGGCTGCTCGGCTTCAGCCCTTCGCTGCTGTGATGACGGCGTCGATCTCGGTAAGGGCAATTGGTCAACTCTCATGTTTAGCCTCCGTTTCTGGGTTGCGCAAAGCGTCGCCGATCGCCGCAAGCAGTGCCTGGCCATCGAACGGCTTGCGGAAAAGCCTGCCAATGCCCTTGGCGCGGTGCTGATCCACTATCTCGTGGCGGCCGGTGATCAGGAACACAGGCAGATCCGGACGCGCCTTCTTGACCAAGTCGCGAAGTTCAAAGCCGTCCATGCCGGGCATCCCGATGTCGGTGATAAGCATGTCCAATCCAGACAGGCCGCTGACCAGCAACGACCCTGCCGACGAGAAGCTGCGGGCCACATAGCCGGCGGACTCCAGAAGGTCCTCCAGCGACTCGAGCAGTCTTGGGTCATCGTCGACAATCGCCACGACAGGCCTCCGCTTGCTCACCCTCAGTTCCCCCCTGCCCGGCGCGAGTGCGTGATCGGTATTCCCAATCGCTCGGCGATGCGAACGAGGTCGGCGAGCGACGCCGCGACCATCTTCTGCATGACGTTCCTTCTATGAATTTCCAGCGTAACTTCGCTGATCCCCAGTTCAGCGGCGGCCTGCTTGTTGAGCAGGCCGCTGACCACCAGCGGCAGCACCTCACGTTCGCGCGGCGTCAGCTCGAGATAACGTTGCTTCAACACGCCCAGCTCGGCGCGCTCCGATCGCTGTACCCGATCCTGGGCAATCGCCGCATGGATTGCGGCCATGAGGTCTGCATCGCTGAAGGGCTTAGTCAGGAAATCCACGGCGCCGTGCTTGATCGCACGCACCGAGGACGGGATATCGCCATGTCCCGTCAGGAAAACGATCGGCGGATGATCGCCCTCGGCAATCTGCCGCTGCAGATCGAGGCCGTTAATATCCGGCAACTCGATATCGAGGATGAGGCAGGCAGGGACGTCCGGCTTGTCAGCGCGGATATAATCGCCCGCCGATCCGAACGCTACGGCACACATGCCGTGTGCAGCCAGCAGCTCACTGAGCGCCTCCCGGATGCGTTCATCGTCATCTACGATGAAGACAATTTGGCCGTCCGTCGTCATGACGCCGCTTTCGCTTCAATCGGCAACGTGAAGATAAACGTCGCTCCACGTGGTTCGTTCTTCTCGACCCATAAACGCCCGCTGTGCGACTCGATGATCGAACGGCAGATCGCCAGTCCCATGCCCATCCCTTGCTCTTTCGTGGTAAAGAACGGTTCGAATATCCGGTCGGGAAACTCGACGCCCCGGCCGCGATCTCTGACTTCGGTCTGGACAACATCCCCGATATGGCGCACGCGGATGCTGATAACTCCGTCATCCGCACCAGAGTCCATCGCCTCCATGCCGTTGCGGATGAGATTGACCAGAACCTGCTGGATTTGGACGCGATCGAACGCGACTAGCGGACTGTCGCTTCCGACATCAACGCTGGTGCGAACGCCCCGCCGCATCGCTTCCTCGGCCACGAGGTCGCGTGCCTCTGCGATGACACTGCTGAGCGTCGCATTGGTCCTCGTCTCGGTGGATTGCTTGAACAGCGCGCGGATGCGGCTGACGACGTCCGCCGCCGAATTGGCGTCCCGGATTATGCGCTCGGCCGTAATCTTCGCGCGTTCGACGTTCGGAGGGGCGGCGGACAGCCAACGGTGGCATGCATGGGAATTGGCGACGATCGCGGCCAGCGGCTGATTCACCTCGTGCGCGATCGAAGCGGAAAGCTCGGCGAGACTTGCAGCCTGAGTGGCTTGCGCGAGTTTGTCGGAGGCTTGTCGCAGCGCTTCCTGGGCGCGCACCTCTTCGTCGATGTCGAGGGAAACCCCGTACCATTGCACAACCGCCCCGTCTTCATCACGCCGCGGCTCCACCCTGCACTCCGCCCAGCGATAGCCATCTGTTTCGCGCCAGCGAAACCGCATCGCGGAACCGCCGCCTGTTTCGAAACAGCTCAGCAACGTGCGCAGCACCTCGGGAGCATCTTCGGGATGAACCAGTTCTTGCAGCAATTCCTCGATGCGCGGCTCTCCGAGTGTTTCGAAATTGGCGATGACGGCGCGGAAATGGTCCTGGTATCGCTTGTTGAAATAGACCGGCCCGCCGGTCGGCACCGCGCTCCAAATGCGGACCGGCACAGCGTCGATCATCTGCTGAAGCTGCAATTCGCTCCGCCGCAGCGCCTCTTCGGCTTGCATCTGATCGTCTATGTCGTGACAGAGGCCGTACCACTGCGCGATCAGGCCAGCGTGATCGCGCATCGGCTCCGCCCGGCTCGACATCCAGTGATAGATGCCATCGGCGCGGCGCAAGCGATACCTCATGGAGAAGCGCTCACCGGTGGCGAGGCAGTGACTGAGCGTATCGCCGAATGCTGCTGCGTCGTCCGGATGGACGATGGCCGCTATCATCGCCGCCAGCCGGCTGATGCCCTGTTTGTCCAAATCCGTTACGTCAAGGCCGAGAAAGTCGACCATTCGCTTGTTGAAAAAGGTCGGCTCGCCGTCCGGCGTCAGGCGCCAAACGTGGCTCGGAACCATGTCGACAAGCTGCGAGAGCTCCCGCTCCCGGTCGCGCAATGCCTCCTGCGCACGCACCTCATCGTCGATGTCGATGCTGGCCGTGTACCATTGCACGATCGCGCCACTCTGGTTCCGCAGCGGCTCGGCGCGGCCCTCCCTCCAGCGGTACACGCCGTCCGCGCGACGCAGGCGATACCTTATGGGATAGGGTTCGCCGGTGGCGAGCGAGCGGCTGAGCCATTCTCTCATCCTGGGTCCATCGTCGGGATGGACGGCTGCCGCGACCACGGTCGCCAGGCGGCTCGTGCCCGGCTCGTCCCAGTCCGCGATGTCGTTGAGGCCGATATAGTCTGTCGTGCGCTTGCTGAAGAAGGTCGGTTCGCCGTTGGGCGCCATACGGGCGATGTGAGCGGGGATCATTTCGACCAGCAACGAGAGTTCTCGCTCCCGCTCCCGCAAGGTCTCCACGCTTTGGCGCAAAGTGAGCACCGCCGCCTGATGCTGCCTGGAAATGGCGGCCACGACGAGCGCCGAAAATGCAGAGATGGCCAGAAAAAGCTGCAGCATGATCTGGTTGTGCTTCTGGGACTCAGGATCGCCGGCAAATTGGCTGGCGCCGGATATCGTGAATACCGCCGTGATCAGAGCGAGGACGGTCAATGCTACGGCGGCGCCTCTGAACTCAAAACGCACCGCGGCCCAAAGAAGAGGCGGCATGATGATGTAGGCGAAGGGCAGATAGCCGCTCAAGGAAAGGGCGGCGATACCAAGAAAGATCAGCCCCAGGACGCAAGCTTCCATCCATCGCGCCGCCGAGAGCTGCGCTTTTCCGCGCCAGTTCTGGAACACGACCAGCGCCAGTGGCGCTACGATCAGGACTCCCGTCGCGTCTCCGATCCACCACAGCGGCCAAGCCGTCACAAAGGTTTGCGATTGTATGCCAAACCAAGCAAGCGCCGCACTTCCCACCGTCGCGCTTGCAACTGGCGCAATTCCAGCGGCCAGTACGACGAATGCGAGAACGTCCCGCAACGTTTCCAGCCGAACTGGGCGCTTGCAGGTCTGGTTCACAAGCCATGCGCCGGCCACCGCTTCAAGAGCGTTGCCGGCAAAGATCAGGAAGGCCGCGGGCAGCGGAGTGTGGAACCACAAGAAGTTGCTGAACAGTTCTGCCACACAGGCCCCCAGCACCCACCACGGCCAGCTATACCTGGAGGCGAAGACAAGCGTAGCGATGAAAAGCCCGCTCGGAGGCCAAATGGAAATCCCTGTTCCAGGTATGATTGCGAGCGACTGGGCGAAGCCGCAGCCCAGGACATAGGCCGTAATAAAAAGCCCCAGATGCAGGAATTGGGGACGGTGCGACCAGACGCGCGACAACCTTCCAAGATCGCTGATCATGTTGCCGCGAATCAGGCCCGGTTCATTCGTCGCGAAAGGTCGGCCACTTCCCGGTCCGGATCGGTTCAAGTCATGCGCTAACGCGAGCGTTGCGCTGGAATCGGTCTCGCCAAGTGAGTTGGGCGCTATCGTCATCGGGTGCCCCTAACGGACAAACAAACTCTGGAGATTGTCGGCGCTTCGTGTAGCACTTGCTCTTGATAGCTGGACTGGGCTGACGGACTCACGTCGCCACCCTAATCCCGCCACGCCCCAACCGCACCTCATGGAAATCCATGCATTGCACGGGGCGGCGGCGCCCCTTCACCGAGAGCCGAAAAACCAAGCGCTAACTGAGCGCCGCCAGTTATTGCGCAGCTTTCGCTTCAACCGGGAGGGTGAAGATGAATATCGCCCCACGCGGCACGCTATTCTCCGCCCAAAGGCGTCCGCCGTGAGACTCGATGATCGAACGGGAGATCGCGAGCCCCATGCCCATTCCGTTCCCTTTCGTTGTAAAGAACGGCTCGAATATCTTGTTGGGACGTTCGATACCCGGGCCTCGGTCGCTGACCTCGGTCTGGATCGTGTCCTCTATCCGGCGCACGCGCATTCCGAGAACCTTGTCGCCCGCCGTGGTGTCCATCGCCTCCATGCCGTTGCGAATGAGGTTGACCAGGACCTGCTGGATCTGGACGCGATCGAACGCAACCAGCGGAAGGTCGCTTTCGACGTCGATGTCCATGCGAACGCGACGCCGCATGGCTTCCTCGGCCATAAGGTCACGTGCTTCGGCAACGACGCTGGGGATCGGCGTGCTGGTTCTCATTTCAAGCGAAGGTCTGAACAAGGCACGGATGCGGCTGACGACATCCGCCGCCGAGTTGGCATCGCGGATGATACGCTCGGCCGTGATCTTCGCGCGCTCGACGTTCGGGGGCTCGGCGGACAGCCAACGGTGGCATGCGTTGGAATTGGCGACGATGGCGGCCAGCGGCTGGTTCACCTCATGAGCGATGGATGCGGAGAGTTCGGCAAGGCTCGCCGCCTGGCTCGCACGCGCAAGTCTCTCTTGTGCCAGCCGAAGCTCCTCTTGTGTCCGCACCTCATTTTCGATGTCGAGGCAGATAACGTTCCACTGCACTATGGCGCCTTCAGCGTTGCGCATCGGCGCGGCGCGCGTCTCGACCCAGCGATATTCACCATCGAAGCGCCGCAGACGGTGCCGTCGCGCATACGGCTCGCCTGTGGACAGACAATCGGCATATCTCTCTTTGACACCTGTCAGGTCGTCGGGATGAACACCGGCGTCGAGTGTGCCAGCCAGCCGGGACTTTCCCGCTTCGTCCAATTCCTCAAGATTGTATCCGAGGAATTCGCGGAGCTGCTGGCTGCGATATATCGGTTCGCCATCCGGCGCGGCGCAATCGATCATTGCCGGCAGCGTTTCAACGAGCTGCCAGAGAGCCCGTTCTCTCTCGCGCAGCGCCTCTTCGACGCGCAGCTGATCGTCGATGTCGTGCGTAAGGCCGTACCATTGGACGATGCGTCCACCCTGGTCCCGCAGCGGCTCCGCTCGGCCCTCCATCCAACGATAAACGCCATCGGCACGGCGCAGGCGATACTTCATGAAGAAGCGCTCGCCGGTGGCAAAGCAGCTGTCGAGTGCTTCCTTCAGGCTGGCTGCATCGTCGGGATGGACGACGGTGGCAATGAAGGCCGTCAGCAGGCTCGTGTCCGGCTTTTCCGCGTCCGCTATGTCCAGGCCGAGAAAATCTATCAGGCGCTTGTTGAAAAAGGTCGGCTCACCGTTGGGAGATAGCCGCCAGAGGTAGCTCGGAACCATGTTGACGAGTTGCGAGAGCTCTCGTTCCCGGTCGTGCAACGCGGCTTGCGTGGTCACCAGGTCATGGATGTCGACGCTCACGCCGTACCATTGGAGAATGCTGCCATCTTCGTCGCGCAGCGGCTCGGCGCGAGTCTCGGTCCAGCGATAGCCGCCGTCGGCCCGCCTCTGGCGATATCTCTGAACGTAAGGCACGCCGGTTGCGAATGAATGGCGGATCGCCTGCCGTGCGGTGTCGATATCGTCTGGATGGATCAAGCTCAGCGACGGCGAGCCGTCCGGGGCGGTGATGTCGTGGAGCGTGGCCCCGGTTACATCGGTGAACCGTTTGTTGACGTAGGAAGGCATCCCTTCCCGTGTCGTACTCCAGATCAAAGCGGGCACGGTGTCGATCAGCTGCTGAAGGCGCCGCTCACTTTTGCGCAACGCCGCCTGCGCGCGCACCTCATCGTCGATGTCGAGAGAAACCCCGTACCACTGCACGACCGTTCCGTCGTCATCGCGTCGCGGCTCGACCCTGCACTCAGCCCAGCGATAGGTGCCGTCTTTTTCGCGCCAGCGAAACCGCATCGCGGAGCCGCCGCCAGTTTCGAAACACCTCAGCAACGTGCGCTGCACCTCGGGCGCATCTTCGGGATGAATCACCTCGTGCAGCAACGTTTCGATTCCCGGCTCGCCGAGCGCGTCAAAGTTCGCGATAACGGAGCGGAAATGGTCCTGGTATCGCTTGTTGAAGTAGACCGGCCCGCCGGTCGGCATCACACTCCAGATGCGGACCGGCACGGCGTCGATCATGTGCTGAAGTTGCTGCTCGCTCTGCCGCAACGCCGCTTCGGCGTGCATCTGATCGTCTATGTCGTGACAGAGGCCGTACCACTGGACGATGCCGCCAGCGCCATCGCGCATCGGCTCCGCCCGGCTCGACATCCAGCGATAGACGCCATCGGCACGGCGCAGGCGATAGCGCATGGCGAAGCTCGCACCGGTAGCGAAGCAACCACGAAGTGCATCGCCGAATGCTGCCGCGTCGTCCGGATGAACGGCGGCCTGTATCATCACCGCCAGCCGGCTCATGCCCGGTCGGTCCAGATCCGCTACATCGAGGCCGAGAAAGTCGACCATGCGCCCATTGAAGAAGATCGGCTCGCCGTCTGGATCGAGCCGCCAGATGTGACTCGGGACCATGTCCACGAGCTGCGAAAGTTCCCGCTCCCGGTCACGCAATGCTGACTCGGCCCGTTTCTGGTCCTCAATGTCTATTGTCGTGCCGTACCATTGAACGATGCGCCCCTGACTATCGCGAAATGGTCGTCCTGAGCTTCGAAACCAGCGATAGACGCCATCGGCGCGCCGCAGGCGATGCTCGGTATCATAGGGATCGCCGGTTTCGAGGCAATGCCGCCATCTGGCGGCTACGGGATCATAATCGTCGGGATGGACGGCTCGACGCCAGCCGAAATCATCGTCGTCTTCGGAAGTGTTGAGATCCTCATGCATGTTGCCGAGGAACGCCAGCGTGTTTGGGCTGACATAGGTGAATCTTCCGGCGGCATCGGCTGCCCACGCGTGGCCGGGCATGCTCTCGATGATTTGCAGCGCTAGCGTTGCTTCGGGCTCGATTTCGTCAAGTGAGTTGGACGCTGCTGTCATTGGCTTCTCCTGTCGGACAAAAAAGCCTTGGGACGGTCAGCGCTTGATATAGCACTTGTTTTCAATATCTGGACAGGCGAACTCACCGCCTAAATCTAGTTCCGCCATGCCTCGGCTGCATCTCATGGAAATCCATGCATTGCGCGGAGTTATCGCGCTGCGGGGGCCCTAACGATGGCCTCGCGCGAGGAGCGACGCGGATCGATGCATCAACACCTACCACTGGGAATACGAGCCGGACAGGTAAGACGCTCGGCTGCCTCTTCGTCGGCTGCAGAGTGAAACCGGAAAAACCTCTGCATTCGTCATCCCTGTCTCGTCCGGTTAACACGGCTCATGAGATAATCTGGAAGCCTCTCCCGACCAATACATCTGTTCCAAAGTATAGGGCGTGGACGCGGTTTTAGTTCTGCGGAGCGGCTTGGCGGCCGAGCAATTGTTTGGCGACAATGAGACAGGGCGCAGCGACCGCGAACAGCAGGACGAGCGCGAAGAAAGCTTCGTCGAACGAGATCGTGGCGACCTGCTTCTCAAGCGCGCGCTGCAGCAGCGGCAGGGCGGCCTTTGTCGCCGCAGTGCTGTCGACACTGTTCGCCAGAGCGTTCGCAGTTGCTCTCAAGCGCTGGTCTACGGCTGGATCGCCATTGACGAGGTGGGACGCCAGTATCGTCCGGTTGTGGACATTCTGGTGATCAATATACGTTTGCAAGAGGGCTGTGCCGGTCAGACCGCCCACCTGCTTGCCGAAGTTGAACAGCCCGATGCCAAACGGCAACGCATTAGCGGCAAGGCCCTGCAGCGTAACCAGCGTCAGTGCCACGAACAGAAGGCCGAGGCCGAATCCTCGCAGCAGCAGAGCAAGGGTCAGGTCCGGTGATCCGCTACCGCTCGTCGAAGCGGACAGCAGCCACATGGCACCTGCGAAGAGCAGAATGCCAAATGGCGCAAGCGCGATCGGGCGCATCCCGGTCCTTTGGATGACGAAGCCGGACAACAGAAGTCCAAGCGCGAGCATGGCTCCGCTGGGCAGCAGAAGCACTCCTGCGCCCGTCGCGGTAAAATCGAGCACGTTGAGGGCAAAAGCCGGAATAAGATAGGCGCTGCCTGAAAGGGCAGAGCCGGCGACGAAGCTGACGAGAAGGCCAAAGCGAAAGTCCGGATTGCCAAGGGGCGAGATGGCCAGCAGTGAGCCTTCTGAACGAAAGCGGGTCTCCCAGACGGCCAGGAGGCCGGCAGCCGTCATACCGGTTGCGGCAAGGAAGGTGATGTCGGTGTCGTCGAACCAGTTGAACCTGCTGCCTTGCAGCAGGACGTAAGTCAAAAGCGCGGCGCTGATGCCGAGCAACAATATCCTGACGGCAGGAAACCTGGTTTTCCGCCAAAAGGTCCGATCGCCGTCCGCCGCCAACAGGACAAGGGAGACGATGCCGAGCGGAATGATGCTCAGGAATATCCACTCCCAGGTCAGATGGTCGACAAGCCAGCCCTGCAGGGCCGGCGTGACGGTCGTCGGAGCCATGACGGCGCCTACGGCAAAAGCCGCCTGAACGACCGGCTGATGCCGGTGCGGGAACCGAAAGAACAGCAGTGTCTGGCCGGCGACGAGAACTGTGCCGCCGGCCAGCCCTTGGACAATGCGGCAGATGCAAATCCAGGTGAGGTCCACCGACAACGTCAAGGCCGCGGATGCCAGCAGAAGGGCGACAACCGCGGCGCGCAGGCAGGCGGTCGGCCTGGCTGCCGTCACAAGTAGCGGAGCGACAAGGAACGCCGTCAGCTTGGCCGCGATGAAAACAACGTCGATCATCGCCAGTTCGTCCAACGTTGCGTAGGTGTCGCCGAGCATGTCGATCCGGCCGATGGACAGTGCAGTGGATGCGACCGCGTCCATGAAGGCGGCCAGCACGACGCCGGTTGCTATCAAGCAAGCGCGCAATGTACCGGGATGGCGCTGCACAGCCGCCGTTTCGGCGAGGTGCATCATTGTGCTGAGCGCCCGTCCGCAATCCCGCCTGTCTGCATTTCCTGCGCTACAGCCGGAGCATCCCTGGTGCCGACGGTGATGGCAACACGAGCCGAGAGTCCCGGAACCAGGCGGCCGGGCAACGGATTGCGCGTCATCCTGATCTTGACCGGCACACGTTGGACGACGCGGATGAAGTTTCCGGTGGCGTTGTCCGGCGGCAGCAGGCTGAATGCCGCGCCGCTACCGGGAGCGAAGCTGTCGACAAGGCCGTCGATTTGCAGATCTGGATATTCATCAACCATGACGCGGACCCGTTGGCCGATCTCAACCTGCTTCAGCTGTGTTTCCTTGAAGTTGGCGACGATCCAGACATCGTTAACCGGAACGATGTCCAAGGCTGCTGTCCCTGGGGTGACATAGCGGCCGACACGGATCTGGCGATTACCGACGATGCCGCCGACCGGGGCCCTCACGACGGTGTTGGCCAGGTCGAGCATTGCTAGGTCGAGCGCTGCCTGTGCCTGGGACAGGGCTGCCTGCGCACCGGACAACTGTGCATCCAGGACACCGAGCTTCAATTTTTGAGCCAGCAGATTGGCCTCTGCACCGTCCAGCGATGCCTTTGCCTTGTCATGGCCGGCCTGCGCATCCTGCAGCTTCTGATCGCTTGCGGTCCCGTTCTTCTGCAGCGTGACGTAGCGGTTCAGGTTGGCGCGGGCGAATTGCAGGTCGGCTGCGGCAGATTGCTTCTGCGCCTCAGCCTGCGCGATCAATGCGTCCTGCAGTTCACGGGTCGCCTTGATGTTGGCGATTTCCGCCTGCCGGGCGGCGACGTTGGCTTTCGCCTGCTCTGCCTTGGCCTTGTAGTCGCTGTCGTCGATGCGAAACAGGACAGCACCCTTTGACACACTGGCATTGTCGTCTATGTCGACTTCGACGACGTAACCGGCGAGCTTCGGCGCGATGCTGGTAATGTCTCCGCGGAGATAGGCGTTATCGGTCGTTTCCTCGAACCGGCCCCGCGTGAACCATTGCCAGCTCCAAATAGCTGCCATTGGAATCACCATAAGGGCAACGATGGCGATTGCGATCTTGCGGGCTCGGCTCATGATTGCCTCGACACCCGGTCGATGCGCTCGCTATCGAAGGAGGTATCCGCCTCCCGAAGAGCGAGATGTTCGGCAAGGCTGCAAACCCACGGTGCGCAGTACAGTTTCACGAGAACGTCTCCGTCGGGCTGCGGCTCTGCAACAAAGCAGAACTGCAGAACGATCGCGGATTTCACGCCTCGCCGCTATCACGCGGACGAACATCCCATCTGCCCTGATCGGCAGTTCGTACTGAACCTCAGCACAGGTCGTATTGTCAGTCAGCCGGATTCAGGCGCGCGAACATGCCGGCGCGGATCTCCGTAGTGCCGAAGACCGCCCACGAGAAAATTCACTTTGAAGCGTTTCCGGATCATCCTGTGGCAGCAATGATCGCAGAGAGCGCCCTCGCGGCGCGCGCCATGCTGGAACTCTGCATGTTTGCCGAGGGCAGCCGCTACCAGGAGCAACTCTGCGCTGTCGGCGGCGACAGAAAGATCGAATGTCTGGTTCCCGGACCAGGCCGTTTCTGGCCGACCCAGTTTGGCCCTGCGCCAGTGCCCCAGTTGATCGTCAGCCCGCGCAATCCGCCTGGACCACGACTGCTGGAGATTCTCGTCGACCCCCGGCTGCTCGAGGCAGGCGACCATAACGGTTCGACCTATTTCGAGCACGCCCGCTTCACCGCTGCGGTGCGCGAACAAGGCAAAGTGGAAGTGACCTTGCAAGACGGCTGGTGGGCCGCCGTCATGGGTCTCGCCCGCCCAGAGATCGGCCCGCGAAGGCCGCGCCATCGAAGTCGCCGGTGAATTCGCGTTGCCGACCTAAGGCCGACCACGGATTCACCAGACCATTGGGTCAGATGCGCCGACCGGTTGCTGCGTCGAACAGATGCGCACATGCGCGGTCGATCTCGATCCGCACCCCTTCGCCCTGCCTGAGCGCAAGCCTTTCTCGGAAAAGGCAGGAAATTTCTTCACCGGAGCAGTCGACCCTGGCGAAGATTTCCGAGCCTGTCGCCTCGAGAAGCGTGATCGTGCCCGGCACGCCTTGCCCCGTCGCCCGGATATGTTCCGGTCGAATGCCGTAGACGAGTTCGCGTCCTGCGGCATCCGCGGGCTGGGCGCCTTCCGGCAACGGCAGGACCAACCCGCCGGCGCTGCGGAACACGCCCTCCTCGATGCGGCCGGCAATGAAGTTCATGGCGGGCGAGCCGATGAAACCGGCAACGAAGAGGTTGGCCGGATGGTCGTAGAGGTCCAGCGGCGCGCCGATCTGCTCGACCAGGCCGTCATGCAGCACGACGATCTTGTCGGCCATCGTCATGGCCTCGATCTGGTCGTGCGTGACATAGATCGTCGTGGTACCCAGCCGCTGGTGCAGGGCCTTGATCTCGCCGCGCATCTGGACGCGCAACTTGGCATCGAGGTTGGAGAGCGGCTCGTCGAACAGAAAGACCTGCGGGTCACGTACGATCGCGCGGCCCATGGCGACGCGCTGGCGCTGGCCGCCCGAAAGCTGGCGCGGATAGCGGTCAAGCAGCTTTTCCAGGCCGAGGATGCCGGCTGCCTTCCGGACCCGGCCAGCGGTGTCGGCCGGGTCGGCTTTCTTGATCTTGAGGGCAAAGCCCATGTTGTCGGCAACGGTCATATGCGGATAGAGCGCATAATTCTGGAACACCATGGCGATGTTCCGGTCCCGCGCGCGCAGATTGTTGACCATGCGTTCGCCGATGGCGATCTTCCCGCCGGAGATCGTCTCAAGGCCTGCGATCATGCGCAGCAGCGTCGATTTTCCGCATCCCGACGGGCCGACCAGGATGACGAATTCGCCGTCGGCGATGTCGACGCTGACGTCGTGAATGATCTTGGTGGCCCCGAAGGCCTTCTGCACGTTGTTGATCGTTACCGATGCCATTGGATCTTTCCTGGAAAAAGAGTGATGTCCGGGCGCGCGCTCAACCGCCCTTGACGGCGCCGGCGGTCAGCCCCGCCACGATCTGCCTTTGCGCGAACATGGTCAGGATCAGCACCGGCAACGTCACCACCAGCGCCGCCGCGGCGAGCGGCCCCCAGCTCACCTGCTCGTAGGACAGCATGTTGTAGACGGCGACCGGCAGTGTGCGCGTCTCACGGCTGGCGAGCACCACGCCGAAGACGAAATTGTTCCACGAGAAGATCACGGACAGGATGAAGGCGACGACGATGCCCGGCTTGGCGATGGGCAGGGCAACCAGCCGGAAAACCTGCCAGGAGCTGGCGCCGTCGATGTTGGCCGCCTCTTCCAGTTCCATCGGCGTGGTCTCGAAATAACCGATCATCACCCACACCACGATCGGCACCGTCACCACCAGATGGATGATGATCTGCGGCCACAGCGTGCCGAGTATCCCGATCCATTGGAACAGCAGAAACAGCGGGATGAGATAGGATAGCCCAGGCGTCATGCGGGCGATCATGATGACGACGGCGGATCTCTCGGCCTTGAGCCGCGCGATGCCGTAACCGGCCGGTACGCCGATCAACAGTGCCAGTAAGGTCGCCGTACCGGTCACCAGAACCGAATTCCAGAGATAGAGCAGGAAATTGTTCTCCTCGAACACCTTTACATAGTTCGACCAGGCGAAACGTTCGGGGATCAGGATCGGCGGATAGGCACCGTTGTCGATTTCGAACTTCAGCGACAGAGAGATCATCCAGAGGAAGAACAGGATCGCCGGCGAGACGAAAACCAAGGCAGCGAAAAACAGACCGATCTGGTTGAGCAGCCGTGAACTCATCTATTTGCCCTCCGTGTCAATCCACTGCGAGCGTTGGCGCAGCATCAGCAGGACAAAAGACAGGGCCACGATGACGACGAAGAACACCACGGCCATGGCCGAACCGTAGCCGATATCGTAGTAGGAGAAGGCGGTGTTGTAGAGATAGATGTTGATGGTCTCCGACGCCGTTCCCGGCCCGCCCTGGGTCATCGCGTAGATGATGTCGAAGCTCTTCAGCGCATCGATGGTGCGAATGATGACCGCGATCATCAGGAACGGCGCGATCATCGGCAGAGTGAGATAGCGGAATTGCTGCCAGGCATTGGCGCCGTCGATCTCGGCGCTTTCGAAGGGCTCGCGCGGCACCGAGGCCAGCCCGCCAAGCACGATCAGCATGACCAGCGGCGTCCACTGCCAGGTCTCGACCGCAACCAGCGACGGGATGACCGTGTTGGCGTTGAATATCCATTCCTGAGCCGGGATGCCGACCAGCGACAGCAGGTAGTTGAGCACGCCAAGCTGAGGATGGAACATCATTGTCCAAACCAGTGCGACGGCAACGGGTGTCGCCATCATCGGCATGACGAAGACGCCGCGCAGCAAGCCGCGCAGCGGAAACCTGGCATCGAAGATCAGGGCGGCCAGAGTGCCCAGCAGCATCGGCGCTGCAACCGAGAGAAAGGTGTAGGTCAACGTATGAACAAGGGATTCCCAGAAACGTGGGTCGCTGGCCAGGCGGAGATAGTTTTCCATCCCGGCAAAGCTCCGCGACTGGCCGAGCGTCCAGCGATTGACGCTCATCCACAGGGTGAAAGCCCAGGGGAAAACGATGACGGCGCCGACGACGACAAGTGCGGGGACAACGAAAGGCCAGTAGTTGGGAGCCAGCCGGATCGTCTGGCTCCCATCGATAACCGGCATCGTCACCCCGGTCTGTTCTGGGGTGGTGGCCGACATCAGCCCTGCTCGCTCCTGTCGAGAACCGGCTGGAACTGTTCGGTGGCCTTCTTCAGCTCCGCGGCGGGATCGGCGCCGGCAATCATGTTGGTCAGCGCCACGCCATAGATGTCGCGGAATTCCGTGACCGGGATGATGACCGGCAGTGCCAGCCGACTGATATTGCCCGAGCCGACCACGGCATCAAGCCAGCTTGCCGGCATGGTGACGCCTTCGCGCACCTTGGGATCCTCCAGCACGGATTTGCGGAACGGAACGCCGGCGCCGGCCTGCAACAGCCGTGCACCCATGGTTGGCGATACCGCCCACTGGCAGAACAGATAGGCAGCCTCCTTCTTCTCGCTGGCGGCGGTAACGCCAATCCCGTCGCCGAAGGTGCCCGAGGCATGCGCCTTGGGACCCTTGGGCATCACGCCATAACCGACCTTGCCGACCACCCTCGATTTTTCCGGATTTTCCATCGGCGGGGCAAAACCCACGCCGTCGAGCCACATGCCGATCTTGCCCTGCAGGAAGGCCGACTGTGCTTCGGCCCAGTTGAACCCGGTAACGCCCGGAGGGGCGGACTTGGTCATCAATCTTTGATAGAGCGCGGCAGCCTCGATCGCCTCGGGAGCCTCGGTGCGCAGCTTGCCCTTGTCATCTAGCGGCGTCATGTCGTAGCCGAGCATCAGCGACGTCCACACCGGCGTGTTTGCGTTCTTGAGCCCGCGGGCGACGAAGCCGTATGTATTGGTCGAGGGGTCGGTCAGCGCTTCGGCGGCTGCCACCAGTTGCTCGAAGGTCTCTGGGTATTTGAGGCCCTTGGCCTCGAACAGCTCCTTGTTCCAATACAGGATCCAGTAGTCCACCGAGAACGGTAGCGAGCGCAGCACGCCCTGGCCGTCCTTGGCAAACAGCATGCCGGCTTCGGCGAAGTCGCTTTCGACCAGCGCCGGGTCGGTGAGCGACGGATCGGCGAGATAGCCGGCGATGTCGGCCAGCCAGCCACCCTTCTCGAACTGGCGCTTCTGCACGTGGTAGCTCAGATGCACGACGTCGAAGCTCGGCTTGCCCGAGCTCAACTCGATCACCGTCTTCTGGCGCTGCTGCTGCTCGGGCGTTGCCTCGGCATTGACCTTGATGCCGGTCAGTTCCTCGAACTCGGCGAGATATTTCAGGATGGTGTCGCTGCGCGGGCTTTTCACCAGATTGACGTCAAGCGTCGTCCCGGCAAAGCGTTTCCAGTCAACGCCTGCGGCAAAGCCGGGGCGAAGCCCCACAAGGCCGGCAGCGGTTAGCGCCGCGGTTCCGGCAAGGAGTTGCCTCCTGGTTGGGTTGAACAGATTGGACGACATTTCTTCCTCCCGGTTGCTGTCGTTGTGGATGCGCCGCGAACCGCGGCGCGGCTATATTTCCTCAGATCTGGAGCGCCAGCCGGCGCGCATTGTCGATATGCAGACTGATCGCTTCAACCGCTTTTTGCGGATTACGGCTCTCCATGGCTTCGATGACCGCCAAATGTTCGCGCATCACCGGCACCACACGACCGTCGATGCGGAAACGCTCCTGGTGGATCAGCCGGATTTTCACCGAGTTGACCAGATAGGCCTTGGCGATAATCTCGTTGCCGAGCGCATTGATGAAGGTGTCGTGCATCGCCCAGTCGATGTTCTGGGCCTTGGCTTCCATTTCCGGCGTCGGCGCCTGCCCGAGAGCTTGAGCCAGCATCTCTTCATGTTCGCGCCGCATGCGGGCAAGTTCGGCATCAGAAGCGCTGGTCGTGAATAGCGCCACTGCCTCGCGTTCCATGAACAACCGAAACTGAAACGCCTCGCGGATCAGATTGATATCGATATGCGCGATCTGCATGCCGCGCTGCGGGATGGTGGTCAGCAGTCCCTCGGCCTCGAGACGCGGGACGATCTCGCGAATGGCACCCAGCGGCAGCCCGGTGAAAGCGACCAGTTCGCGCTGTGACACGAACTGCCCCGGCCGCAGATCGCGGGCCAGCAAATGCCGCGTGAAGCTGGCATAGGCCTTCTCCCGGAGAGTGATCGGTTCGCTGCCGTCTTCCACTTCAGCTCGCTTCCTTGTCGGTCGGCCCGGCCTTGTCGGTCAGGCCGCCTCTGTCGCAAACAGCCTGTCGTAGGCAGCGGCAAGCTGCCGCTGTCCCTGTGGATCGATCGCCTCTAGGGGCGGGCGGACCGCCAGCCAGCGCTCGTCGCCGGTCTTGCGCGCGACCATGACCTTCACCGCCGGCGTGACCGGGTATTTGAGCAATTCGAGCACGAAGTCTTCGACGCGTGGGTCGTCGCCCCCGTTTTCGACCATTGCCCGGATTTCGCCGGTAACAAAATTAGCCATGCCGGAAATCGCGCCCTGTCCGCCGCGGCGCACGCTTCTCGCCAGATGCCGTTCGTCGCCGATGAGGATCACCAGATCGCCGTGCGCCTCAAGCAGCGCCTCACTGTAGCTCCAGTCCCCGCCGGAATCCTTCACCCCGGCCACCACAGCGGGAAAGGCGGCGCGCAGCCGGCCGATCAGCCCAAGCGGGAGCGGCACCATGGTGACTGAGGGGATGTTATAGAGCAGCACGTCGCGCGCCAGCGGACCGAGTGCGGCGAAGACGGCGGAAAACCATCCGAACAGCCCGTCCTCGCCGACATTCTTGAAGTAGCTCGGCGGAGCGAGCAGAATGTTGCGAACGCCGCGCTGCAAAGCGTGCCGGGCCTGATCGGCGGCATCTTCGGCTGCATCGACCAGCACTCCGGCGACGAGCTGATGTGGCGGAATACCGGCCGCCAGCATGGCCTCGGTGACGACCCGTCGCTCGTCGGTGCCGACCGAGGCTCCTTCGCCGGTGGTGCCGAACAGCGTCGCGCTGCTGCAGCCGGCACCAAGGCAGGCTCGGGCATGCGCGATCATCGGCGCGAGCGCTATCTGCCCCGACGGGTCGAAGGGTGTGGTCAGGGCAACCGAAAGACCAAAGCGGGAAGCCAATGCGATCTCCGTTGTAATCAATGTGGACGTAGCGTTAGCACGCTAACATGTCAGATGTAAACGGGTGATCTTGTCAACTCGGCATCGCCGAACGGCGCTGCCGCGGCAGCGCCATCGCCGATCATTTTCCGCCGCTCGAACATCACATATGCAGCTGTCCCCGAGCCTCTGCGGGATTGGCTGGACGAGGCAGCCTAAGCTCGATCAAGTGGCGACGAGGTGGCCGTCGCCAACATCTTCGAGCTTGAGTTTCCCGGGCTCGTCACCGATGCGCCGCACAGCGCTTGGAATTTCGCTGTCCAAACGGGCGAACCGGGCGCGACGCCGGCCTGGATCGGGAACCGGAACGGCTTCGATCAGCCGCTTTGTGTAAGGATGGCGCGGGTTGGAGAAGATCTGGTCGCGGGTGCCCATCTCGACGATCTGCCCCAGATACATTACCGCCACGCGATCGGAGATGTTCTCGACCACCGCCATGTCGTGCGAGATGAAGAGATATGCGACGCCGAATTCACGCTGCAGCTCCTTCAGCAATCTTAACACGCGCGCCTGCACCGACACGTCGAGAGCAGAGACGCTCTCGTCGGCAATGATCAGCTTTGGTCGCAGCGCCAGCGCCCGTGCAATGCAGATTCGCTGGCGCTGCCCGCCGGAGAATTCGTGGGGATAGCGCTCCATCTGGTCAGCGGAGAGGCCGACGCGTTCGAACAGGGCGGCGATCTGGGCATGCCGTTGCTCTCCGTCGCCGAGGCCGTGGATCAGCAGAGGCTCGGCGACGAGATCGCCGACCCGCATGCGCGGGTCGAGGGACGCGAAGGGATCCTGAAAGATCATCTGCACATTGCGGCGGACAGCCTTGCGCTCCTTGCGGCTGAGCGCCGACAGGTCGTGGCCACCGATTGAAATGCTGCCGGTGAAGGGCACCAGCCCGGCGATCGCCTTGGCCGTCGTCGACTTGCCGCAGCCCGATTCGCCGACCAGCGACAGGGTTTCGTGCGGCGCGATCGAGAAACTCACGCCTTCGACCGCGTGCACCCTGCGGTCAACGCGGCCGAAGAAGCCGCCGTGCAGGTCGAAGCGGACGTGAAGATCGCTGACAGATACAAGCTCGGCCGGCATGTTGGCGGCGTCTTGTCGTTCTTCGGCGGTCCGTCCGCCGCCGATGCGCGGCACGGCGGCCAGAAGCTCGCGTGTATAGTCGGCCTGCGGGCGATTGAAGATGTCAGCCGCGCTGCCCTGCTCGACCATCCGGCCGTCGCGCATGATGATGACGCGGTCCGCCATCTCGGCGACGACGCCCATGTCGTGCGTGATCAGGATAACGCTGGTGCCGTGCTCGCGCTGCAGGTCGCGCAGCAGTTCCAGCACCTCACCCTGAACCGTGACATCGAGGGCGGTCGTCGGCTCATCGGCGATCAGCACGTCCGGGTTCAGGGCCAGAGCCATGGCAATCATCACGCGCTGACGCATGCCGCCTGAGAGTTCGTGCGGATAGTGCTCGAGCCGCCGTTCGGCATCCGGAATTCGGACTGCCTTCAGCGCCTCGAGCGCCCTCAGCCGCGAGTTGGAGCGCGACATCGAGGTGTGTGCCTCGATCGCCTCCGTGAGCTGACGGCCGATGGACAGCACCGGATTGAGCGATGTCATCGGTTCCTGAAAGATCATGGCAATACGGTTGCCGCGGATGCGGCGCATGCCGCTCTCGCTGAGAGCGGCGAGATCCTGATCGCCGAGCCGGATGGAGCCTGATCCGATGCGTGCCGCCGGCTGCGGCAGCAAGCCCATGATGGCCAGCGCCGTCATCGACTTGCCGGAACCGGACTCGCCGGCGATGCAAAGCGTTTCGCCGCGCATCAGGCCGAATGTCAGGTCGGAAACGACGTCGCGCTCGCCCTCCTCGCCGCGCACGGCGACGCTCAGACCTGAGACGCTGAGTACCGGCCTGACAGAGCCACTCTCCGCGGCGGCCTGCCCGGATCGTTTGATGTCCTCCACCTTCATTCAAAGACGCAGCGGGGGAAGTAGAACGAAACCACCCAGTTGGGCATGTCGACGATCTCGCTGATGCGCAGGTCACCGCAAACCGAGACGAGCATATAGGCATCTACCGGATCCATGCGGTAGCGGCCGGAGAGCAGGTCGATCATCTGGGAAACGGCGCTCCTGGCGCCGTCCATCAGATCCGGCCCGATACCGGTTGTCACCTCGTAGCCCTTGGCGTCGAGATGCCGCGACACCGGACCGGGCGTTGTGAAACGCGGCGTCCGCAGCCGGGCATCCTTGACCAGATCGAGCGTCAGCACGGCGTTCATGGGGCTCTCGATCGCCGTGCCGCAGACCTCGCCGTCACCCTGCGCGGCGTGCGTGTCGCCGACCGAGAACAACGCTCCCGCGACCTCCACAGGGAGGTAGAGAACCGTGCCGGCGGCGAGATCACGGATGTCCAGATTGCCGCCCACGCGCCGCGGCGGGACCACCGAATGCAGACCCGGCTCAGCCGGGGCATTGCCGATGGTGCCGGCGAAGGGCTTGAGCGGCACCCGGCCGCTCTTGCCGAACAGCGCCGGTTCGAGCGAGGCGGCGTCGTACTTCCAGATATTCAGTGCCGGTTGGGAGAAGTCATCCGCCAGCAGACCGAATCCCGGGATATTCGCCGTCCAGCCGAAGCCGGACGGCTTGAACGCCTCGATGGTGATTTTCAGGGCATCGCCCGGCTCTGCCCCTTCGACATAGATTGGCCCAGTGACCGGGTTCACCTTGACAAAATCGAGCAAAGCAACGTCGTCGACGGTGCTCTCGATCGTCAGCTGCCCGCCGGACGAGTCCAGGCACTGGAACTCGATCGTCGACCCTGGCGCCACCCGTTCGGCCGGGACAAAGGAATTGTCCCAGCCGAAATGATGGTGGCGCCCGTGGATGGTGTAGTCGCAGTTATTGCACATCGGTCACATACACATTGTCGTAGTTGATCGGGATGTGGACCGGGTCGACATAGAGGTTGTCGGCACCACCCATGCGGGTTGATTTCATGGTGAAACGCTGCTCGTTGAAGACCGGTGCCCAAGGAGCGTCTTCCATGATCTTGCCGTAGATCTCGCTCCACATCTTGGCGCGTTCGCCAGCCTTGGCCGGGTCAACGATGGAGTCGGCTTCGGCCGCCTTGGCGTCGAGCTCCTTGTTGCAATACCACGACCAGTTCCAGCCGCCCGGGACGGCACCAGCGCAGCCGAGGATCGGGCCGTAGAAGTTCGACGGATCGGGGAAGTCGGCGATCCAGGCCATGCCGCCGGACCAGATCATCGGCGCACCCGCCTTGTCGCCGCCGGCGGCGATGACGTTGGCCTGCGCGAGCGACTGGATGCTGGCCTTGATGCCGACCGCCGCCAGATCCTGCTGAATGGCCTGCGCGATGCGCGGGTTGGGATCGGTGTTCATGGCAAACAGCTGCGTGTCAAACCCGTCGGGATGCCCGGCCTCGGCAAGCAAGGCCTTGGCCTTGGCCACGTCATAGGGATAGCCCTTGAATTCCTTGTCATAGCCAGGCATCGACGGCGGCAACGGCTGATTGGCCGGCACCGCACGGTTGTTGATCAGCTGGACGATGCGGTCCTTGTTGATCGCCATGTTGACCGCCTGCCGCACCTTCACGTTGTCGAAGGGCGCCATGGTGGTATTCATGGTGATATAGCCGGTGTGCAACTGGCCGCCCTCGACGACACGGGCCTTCTGCTCGGGATCGGCCATCACCTCCTGGAATTTCGCCGGCGGAATGCCGTCGCCGGGGACGTCGATCTCGCCTTTTTGGAGCCGCAGCAGCGCCACGATCGGCTCCTGGCCGATCTCAAAGGTGATCTTGTCGAGATGCGGCAGACCCTTGTGCCAGTAATCCGGGTTGCGCTCGAAGACCACGCGCTGGCCGAGCGTCCATTCGGCGAGCTTGAAGGCGCCGGTTCCGACCGGATGTTTGCCGAAGTCTGCGCCGTATTTTTCGACTTCTTCCTTCGGCACCACATGCGAGAAGTTGATCGCCATGACATGCAGGAAGGTGGCGTCGGGCCGGGTCAGCTCGAACTTGATCGTGTAGGGATCGACGACGGTTATGCCCGCCAGGCTTTCCGCCTTGCCGGCAGCGACGTTGTCATAGCCTTTGATCGAGCCGAAGAAGCCGGCACCCGGGCTCTGTGTCTTTGGATTGGTGACCCGGTCGAGCGAATATTTCACGTCGTCGGCGGTCATCTCGCGGCCATTGTGGAACTTCACTCCGTGGCGCAGCTTGAAGGTGAAGGTCTTGCCGTCGGGCGCAATCTCGTAGGTCTCGGCAAGGTCGGGCCGCAGGTTGGTGGTGCCCGGCTCGTAGTCCATCAGCCCGTCGAACAGGCTCTTGATCATCGACCAGTTCTGCCAGTCATAGCCGATGGCCGGATCGAGCGTGGCGACGTCGTCCTTGTAGGTGATGGTGATCGCGCCGCCCTGCTTGGCATTCGGATCGACGGCGTCTTCGGCGCGTACGCTTGTCATGCCAAGCACCAGCGCAAGCGCCGATGCCGCCACGGTCGATATCAGATATTTTCTCATGTCATGTTCCCTTTCTCTGGTTTTCTTGGTTTTCATCTGAGCTTGATGCGTGGATCGATGAACGGTGCGACAGTGTCGGCCAGGAGATTGCCGAGCACGATGGCAAAGGCCGAAACCAGGGTGACCCCCATGATGATCGGAATGTCGATGCGCTGAATGGCCTGCCAGGCTAGCTGGCCGATGCCTGGCCAGCCGAACACGCTTTCGACAACCACGATGCCGCCCATGAAGATGCCGATATCGATGCCGATCATGGCGATGACCGGCAGGATGGCGTTGGGCAGCGCGTGCCGGAGGATAATGGCGCTGCGTGCAAGACCCTTGGCACGCGCGGTACGCACGTAGTCCTGGCGCAGCACGTCGATCATCGACGAGCGCATCATGCGGGCGTACCAGCCGGCGCCGAGAATTCCCATGGTCAGCGACGGCAGCACCAGATGACGCCAGGTGCCGTAACCGCCGATCGGGAACCAGCCGAGCCGCACCGCGAACACATAAAGCAGCAGCAGGCCGACGACGAATTGCGGCGCCGAGACGCCAACGAAGGAGGCGACCATCAGCGACTGGTCGGTGGCGGTGCCACGCTTGACGGCGGCGATGAGGCCCATCGTCAGCCCGATCACGACTTCGCAGGCAATGGCGCCGACCATCAGCAGCAGGCTTGCCGGCAGCCGCGAGACGATAAGCTCCGTGACCTCCGAGCGCTGAATGTAGGAACGCCCCAGATCGCCGCTGAGAAGGCTGGTCAGATAGTGCCAATACTGGACGACGAAGGGCTGGTCGAGGCCGAGCTGCCGGCGGATGTTTTCGACCGTCTCGGGTGTGGCGCTGCGGCCGGCGATCTGGCGGACGGGATCGGCGGGCAGCAGGTAGAGCAGCGCAAAGGTGATCAGAGAGACGCCGAGCAAGATGAGCACCGACTGGACAACGCGGCGGCCGAGATAGGCGATCATGCCCGCCCCCTTTGCGTCGGATCGAGGATGTCGCGCAGTGCGTCACCGATCAGGTTGAAGGCCAGCGCCAGTGCCAGGATCGCCGCACCGGGAAAGAAGACCAGCCAGGGCGCGGCCTGGAAATAGGTCTGGTTCTCGAAGATGATGTTGCCCCATGACGCGGTCGGCGGTTGCACGCCGATGCCGAGATAGCTGAGCGTCGCTTCGAGCAGCACCGTGGTCGAAATACCGAGCGTGCCCCAGACGATGATCGTCGGCAAAAGATGTGGCAGGATATGGCGGAACAGGATGCGTGGAGCGCTAGCGCCGATGGTGCGCTCGGCATCGATGAACTCGCGTTCGGAGAGCGAACTTGTCTCGGTGTAGATGACGCGGGCGGTCTGCACCCAGTTCACCAATGCGATCACCATGGCGACGATCCACAGGCTCGGCTGGAGCACCGCCGCCAGGCAGATGGCGAGCAGCAGCGCCGGGAAAGCCATCATCAAATCGGTGAAGCGCATAAGCGCGCTGCCGATCCAGCCGCGGAAATAGCCGGCGGTGATGCCGACCAGCGTGCCGATCAGAAGCGCCACGCCATTGGCGACGATGCCGATGATCAGCGACGTGCGCGCGCCGAATAGGAGACGGGTCAGCAGGTCGCGGCCAAGCAGGTCGGTGCCTAGCCAGAATTGGCCCCCCGGCGGCAGTGGCGCGCCTTCAAGCGTGAGCCCGTCGAACATCTGCTCGTTCGGATCGTAGCCTGTCAGCCACGGTGCAAGAATGGCGCCGGCCAAGACAACGGCAATAATCCCGAGGCCGAGCAAAGCGAGAGGCCGTTTTAGCAGACGTCGCCAGACGCCGGCGCGAGGCTTGGCTGGCATACGCCCGGCGGCCGAAAGCTCAGGCGCGATCGGATTGGTCATCGTCGCCTTCTTCTTGTGTCATCGCCACGATCCTGCGCGCGGCTTCCTCGACACTGATTTGCCAGCTCATCGCCAGCGAGCGGAGCTGCGCATAGGCACGGCCGTCCTCGGCGCCCTTCGACAAGACCTCTACCGCGCGTACGATGGTCTGGCGCTCCGCGACCCGCTGACGAAGCGAGGCAATCTCGCTGGCCAGAAGCTTGCGCGCCTCGAAACTCTGCCTTGCGATCAAAAGTGCGCTGTAAACGCCGGCATTGCCGACCGGTTTCAGCAACTGCGCATCGGCCTTGTGCGACAATGCCCATTCGACGCGCCCCGGCGCCTCGGAGCCGATCAGTGCTATCAGCGGCATCGGCGCCTCGCCCGGCTTCCACGGAAATTGCTCGTCAAAGCCGAGATCGACGTCGAAGAAGACGAAGTCCGCCGCCAAGGCTTCGGCCGGCAGTTCCGGCCAGAAGCCAATCGCCTCAAGGCCGATGGCCGACAATTGCCTTGTGATCGCCTGCACGGTCGGATGTGGACGATGCAGGACAAAAGCCCTGGCGCCTCCAAGATTCGGGATACGCGCCATCTTGCTCACGACACCACCCGCAGGCGTGGCCGCCCGAACGTCTCCGTCCGGTCATAGCGGGAAAGGTAGGGATCCGGTGCCACGCCCTTCGTCAGCGTGACCGTTTTGAACGATGTTCCATCGATACGTCCGATTAGCACCGGCAAGGTAGCATGCTGGGTTTGCGGGTCGATGGCGATGTCGCCCAGTGGCGTTCGAAATGATGTTTCGGAAAAGACCTTGGGAAGGTCCGTCCATTGTGCACCGGGGTTAAGGGTGAGGATCTCGGCGAGCATGCGCACCGAGGCATAAGCCGCCGCCTCGAAGGATGAGGCCGGCATGACGGAAGGCACTGGAACCGCACCGCGATCCGCCCCCGAGATGTCGTGAAAATAGGGCCCAACGGAAAGGTGGCCATCGCCTGCCCCGTTGAGCGCCGGCAATTCGCATTCCGTGAGATTGCAGGACAGGATCGGGCAACGCTCCGGCCTGAAATGCGGGTCGCGCCGGCCAAGCTCCGCATAGGCAGCGATGAAGGCATAAGAAGAAGGGCCGATGAGATTGTTCAGAATGAAATCAGGTCTCGTCGCCTCTATCTCCGCGATCAGCCGCGCAACATCGACCTCGCCGAGCGGCAGATAGCGTTCGCCCAGCACCTTGCCGCCAGCGTCCGCAATCAGGTCGCGCGCCACGCGGTTAGTCTCCCAGCCCCAGATGTAGTTGGAACCGAGCAGGAAGCCGTCGGCGCCGAAACGAGGCACGACATAGGCAAGCAGCGGTACGAGATGCTGATTGGGGCAGGCGTGTGTGTAGACGACATGCTCGTTGGCTTCGAAGCCCTCGTACGGGCAGGCGTACCACAGCGTGCCGCCTGCCCTTTCCAGGATTGGAATGACCTCCTTGCGGCTCCACGAGGTGACGCAGCCAATGATGTGACGCGCGCCGCTGTTGGCGAGAATGTCCGCGCAGCCGCTTGCATAGCGATCGATGTTGCCCTGCGGGTCGCGCTCGATCGGGATGAATTCGAATGGGATAGCGAGATCGGCGTTGACGTCGGCGATGGCGTTCATCGCACCCGCACGGCAGGATTCGGACACCAGCCGGTAGTTGCCGGACCGCGAATAGAGAATGCCTATCTCGATATGCCGTTTCAAGCAATGCCTCAAAAATGACAATGCCCCGCAGCCACCGCCGCAGGGCGAGGCATACGAGGCATTCTTGCCGCCCGGCGGTCGGAGCCGGTATTTGTCCTCACCGTATTACGCCCGCGCTCCCAGTCAAGAGCCGCCGCGCGAAACTTTGGCCAGCCGAAACCGTTGGGCGCGCAGCACGCAACTCATGCCGCTGGTTGTGCAGAGTCCGCCAGGAACCAAAATTGCTGATGTCCAGGTATGGGGCCGGACAAACCCGGTTCGCTACCATTCAAAGCAACGACTTTAATATCGGTTTACCTGAATCTGCTAGCAGCAATGACGCCGGCTTTTCGTCGGTCAAGCAAAGGGTTCCACCTTGCCGCAGCAATTCAGCACTCCGTTCGGTCACCGGGGCGATGCCAACTGGCCGAGGTTGCACGGCTTGATGGGCGTCGAGTTGGAACGCGCGCCCGATGTTCTCGTGCCTCGCGTCGCCTTGGCCCGGAAGCTCGGTGGATGGGACTTTGGTGGCGGGAGCCGGGCTTGAGCGTCATTCGCGCCTTGCAAGGCGCCGACCTCCCGGCAGTTGCGAACATGTTTCAGCGCGTGCTGTTGAAGGAGAGGACCGAAGCGCCGGCCTCTCTCGTGGAATACATGAAACGGTTTTATCTGGATGCGCCCGGTTGCGCAGACAACCTCCGGTCGCTTGTCCATGTCAACGACGCCGGTCGCGTCTCCGGATTTGTCGGCGTCCACGTCCTGCCGATGACGTTCAACGGCCGACAACTACGCGCGGCCATCTGTAGCTCGCTCATGGTCGAGGACCATGAGCACGATCCGCTGGCCGGCGCCCGCTTGCTGAAAGCTTACCTGGATGGTCCGCAGGACATCTCCTTCAGCGAGACGGCCAACGATATTTCCGTGAAATTGTGGACCCGGCTGCGCGGCGTGGTCCTGCCGCAATACAGCCTTGACTGGGTCCGCGTGATGCGCCCCGCTGCCTTCATGCTCAGCCTTTCCGCCAATCGCATGGCGCTTGCGCGAATGCTCAATCCGCTGGCGCGTACAATCGACCGATTTTACTGCAGAAGGATGACGTCCAGCGAGCGACGTTGGTCGGGTGTGGCGGTGGACGGGGCAGGCCACGGAGCATTTCGTACATCCGAAATCGACAGCCATGCATTTGCCAGGCTCATCGAACCGTTTACCGCTCAATTCGCCCTGCGGCCTGACTGGACGGAAGATCAACTCGACCACATCCTGACCGATGCGGCGCAAAAGCCGGATCTGGGCGAGCTTGTCTACGTTTGTGTGACGTCGCCAGTCGGCACCAATGTCGGCGCTTTCGCCTACTACGCACGGAAGTATGAAATTGGTCGCGTGCTGCAGATCTTCGCCCTCCCCGGCCAGGCGGGCCCGGTGATTGACTGCCTGATCGATCACGCCGCCGCGCGCGGCGTCAGCGGCCTGCGCGGACGTATTCAACCTGCACTTCTGGAGGCGATGCTTGGACGACGCATTGCTTTCCTGACCGTTGCCTCAACGGTGGTACATTCACGTGATCTAGAGCTTTTGGACGCGATGAAGAACTCGCAAGTCTTCCTGAACGGGCTTGCGGGCGAGCAGTGGAGCCGGTTGATCGGAAGCCGTTTCAGCTAGTAGAGCGGGACACGCTCAAGTTGAACCGAGCATTCCGCTCTATCTATTTTAGGCGCGTTTCCACTTGGCTGCAGAATGCTTGGGTCAAAACCCAATCACTCTGAACGACCGAGTTCGACCGATAGTGTTGAAGAAGTCGGCGATGAAGCCGTGGATCCACTCGCACCGAAGCGTCTTGATTAAGGTCGACGCGACCTCC
>NZ_JAMYOL010000040.1:0-37597 GCF_040319815.1 Mesorhizobium sp. M0854 | reverse complement strand
GCGTTTTTCAACCAATTGCCCAACACCCCCGGGGGGTTGGCCTAGTATGCTCTCACGCCTAAGGCAATGGCCGCCGGCCCTCCCCTTGCGCCCCAACATAAACCGGCCCCCGGTTCCCCGGGGCGCCGTTTCTTGCGGACCGTCTTCGTGGGAGGCGAAACGGCAGGTCCGCCGCATGCTTGCCGCCGGTGTTTTGGCGGAGGAAGGTTCGGACGCGGTAGCTGCCTGAGCCCGGGTCGTCCGAGTGATGCCCCCATCCCCCGGACGAGCCACACCGCGTCCTATGCTCTGCTTAATCGATTTGGCGCGCCCGCGGCATGTTACCCGAGGTTACATGTCACTGTTACGCGACCGTTCCGGCCGATTTTCTGGCGATGTGTTGGTTTCGGGCAACAAAAAAGCCGGATCAATGAAGACCCGGCTGAGTTTGATTGGAAGTGCCTGTTAAGGCTAACCTCCAGAGGGGAACACTCGAGAGCGCTAATGGGAGGAGAACGCGCTCAGGAGATGATCTATATATGTGCTCTTCATGCCCAAGAAACAAGCATCTATTTTGCAACACTCACATGCAAAAAGGCGCCGGCTGTGGTCTAATCCGTCCCGAAGCGCAATAGGACCAGTTGAATCGCTGAAATACAGCCTGCGGCAAGGCAAAAATCGATCCGCGGCCGCGAATCAGCAGCGATTCCTGCTCGGAAAATCGAAAAACGCAGGATGACGTGGAATCGTGCAGCACGCGTTTGTTTTTTCGGCAGCCAGACCTTGCTGGTGCATGCCGCCCAAAAGCCCGCCATCGAGCTTGACCTGAGGGTGCAGCGGTTTGGGTTACATGCCGGACAGACCTGAAGCGCGTTGCAGGAGACCGTTCAAGGCCGCGCCCGTAAGGAGAGCTATATGCGAGCCACTTCGGCGATCGCCGGCAGCGTCATCTTCCTTGCTGTAGCGCCCGGCGTGGTCGCCGGACTGTTGCCCTGGCTGCTGACCGATCGCTATCGCCTGCCCTGGTCGCGACTGCCCGGTTTCGTTCCTGTGGGCTGGCTGCTGGTTGTCGCCGGCACAGCCATACTGCTGCACGCCTTTGCCCGGTTTGCCCTGGAGGGCCTGGGTACCCCCGCCCCGGTCGCGCCGACCGAAAGGCTGGTCGTCGGCGGCATCTACCGCCATGTCCGCAATCCGATGTACGTCGCCGTGCTGTCGATCGTCCTCGGCCAGGCACTGCTGTTTTCGAGCTGGACGGTCGCCGCCTATCTAGTCATCGCCGCGGCCGCCATGATCTCCTTCGTGAGACTATATGAGGAACCGACGCTTGCCCGCCGCTACGGTGACGAATACGAGGCCTACCGCCGTGCCGTACCAGGCTGGCTGCCCCGCCTGACACCTTGGCGCGGCTGAAGCAGGCTCCAAGGCAACGTCACCACGGCAGCGGGCCGTCCTCGTTCGAGAACGTGCCCGTCGGACCGTTCGCGTCGAGAAGCGCGAGGCGCACGGGCTCCCGCGCGGCCTGTTCGACGGTGCGCGGACCTTCGAAGTTGTTGAGCTCCGTCGCGGTGTAGCCCGGGCACGCAGCGTTGACCTTGATGCCGGTCTCCTCGAGCTCGATGGCGAAGGCGAGCGTCATCGCGTTGACGGCCGTCTTCGACGGGTTGTAGACGGCGCCAAACGACGTGCGGTACGGAAAGGCCGGATCCGCGTTCAATGTCAGCGAGCCGGCGCCGCTCGAAACGTTGACGATACGCGCCGCCGGCGCCTCACGAAGAAGCCGCAGCATCGCTTGCGTGACGGCGATGATGCCAAACACGTTCGTCTCGAATACCGCGCGTACGTCGTCGAGAGAGGCATTGCTCGGGCGGCCCGAATTGATGATCTCCTCGAGCGGCCTGCCCGGCTTTCCCGCATGGGAGATGCCGGCATTGTTCACCAGCACGTCGAGGCGGCCGAGTTCGATGCGGATGCGCTCTGCCGCGGCGGCGATCGACGCCTGGTCGGTGACGTCCAGCTGCAGGGCGTGGGCATCCTCTCCGATGCTATTTGCGGCTGCCTCGGCATGCTCGAGCCTGCGCGATCCTACGAGCACGGTAAGGCCGTTCGCCGCGAGGTCCTTGGCGATCTGAAGACCGATGCCCTTGTTGGCCCCGGTGACCAGGGCGACGGGTTTGTCCTGCATGGTAATCTCCTTTTGTGCACCGATGTGTGGCCAACACCGCTTTGCCGTGCTAGATACAAGTCAAACGGAACCACGTTCCACATATATCCGGAACAAGGTTCCGTTTGCAAGAGGTAATTTGATGGGCGAAAAAACGCCGAACGGCAAAACGGATCAAGGCGATGGTCTGGAACCCCGCGACCGCGCGGATCGCCACCTGCGCGCCGACGCACGGCGCAACATCGACGCGTTGCTCCGGGCGGCCATGGCGGTGTTCGCGACCTCCGGCGTGGAGGCTCCGGTGCGAGAGATCGCGGAAAAGGCTGGCGTCGGCGTCGGCACCGTCTACCGCCATTTTCCACAGCGCTCGGACCTGATCGTGGCCGTCTTCCGCAACGAGGTTGACGCCTGTGCGGACGCCGCGCCGATCCTGGCCGGAAAGCATGAGCCCGGTGAAGCGCTGGCCCGGTGGATGCAGCGCTATGTGGATTTCATCACGGCAAAACGCGGCCTCGCGGCAGCCTTGTACTCAGGCAATCCGGCCTTCGACACTTTGCCTGCCTATTTCAACCAACGGCTCCGGCCCGCGCTTCAAACATTGCTGGAGGCGGCGGCGGCGGCCGGCGAGGTGCGCGCCGATATCGAGCCGGGCGACCTGTTGGGGGCGGCCGCCAGCCTTGCCATGCCGGCGCATGGCGGCGGCCCAGCCCAGGCGCGGCGCATGGTTGCCCTGCTGGTCGACGGTTTGCGCTACGGCGCCAGCACGCTGGCGGATAGGCGTTCCTAAGGCGCGTTGCGTTCGACCGACCTCATGTGACGCGCTTTAGGTTCTTGTTTGATGCATGTCGCTATCGCAAAACCGCTGCACACTTTTGCGCGACATGCATTAGCAATCGCAGACCAAGTACGACATCAGACAAAAAGGCTGGTGCTGCCCCTTCTGGCTGCCGCTATCTTCTCCGTTATAGTGACGGGGAGAAGGACGCTTTCGCCGATCGCTCTTTGGAGTGTTGTAGGGTCGACATAAATGAGCTTTTCAGAATTTCAGCCACGCCATGTGCTCTGCATGCTGGGAAGGCAGGGTGGATATTCTGAGCTGTGTCGCTCAGTTCAGTCGGCAATCGACAATTTCGCCCCGGGGTTTGAAATTGATACGCACTTTTCGCAGGACGCGCCGGATGATCGCATGGTTGAGTCGTTCGATGTGTCTTGGGATCGGGTACATAAGGGGGGACGGACTAAAGAGGACCAAGCGGCCGTCCATGAGCACGGTTGCGTGATTTATGTACTTGGTCCCCATATGGATATCGAAAGTACCGTTGGGACGTCGGCAATCGCCCTTCGCTTAATCGTGCATGCGCTGAACAGTGATGCTATTGCCGCAAAAGGCGAGAGTGCTGGCATTGCGCACGGTGCGGCTCGATGGAAACAACTTGGCCGTGATGCGGAAAACGCCGAGGACGGCCCGAGTTTAGCCCGTACTTGCCGCCTTGCCTTCAGCAAGCGGCCGTTAAGTGACGGAAAGTTCCTCTGTAGCGTCGGTTTCCATCTCGTCGGTCTGCCAGAGGTCTTCGCGCCAAGGAGTCTTTCCGACGATGAGCTGGTGCTCAGCTCGATAATCGACCGTGTTGCCGATGAGATGTTTACCGAAGGCGTCGGGCTGAGTTTAGTCCGTAACAATGGGATACTGCTACCCATCGAAGCGTACGAAGAAGACGACTTCAAATTCAACCCGTATGGTGCCGTCTACTTGGGCGATCACGGCAAAAAGGATACCTTGTCGACAGAATCTAGAAACTAAAACGACCAGCTGCGCGCCTTGGCGATGATGAAATCGCGGAAGACATGCAGCTTCGCCTGGTTCTTCATCGCGTCGGGATAGGCGAAATAGGTATCGAAGGACGGCACTTCGGTCTCGGGCAGCAACTGCACCAGTCCGGAATCCTTGCTGACCACGTAATCCGGCAGCATGGCGATGCCGGCGCCGCCCTGCACCGCCCGCTTGATCGACAATATGTCGTTGATCTGCAGCGTCGGCACCCTTTGCCCGCCTTCGAAATCGCCGACCGTCTCCAGCCAGTTCAGTTCCGACAGATGCGCCGGCACCGGCACGCCGAAGGTGACGATGCGATGGGTTTTCAGCTCGGCGATCGAATTCGGCTTGCCGTATTTGTTTACATAGGATGGCGCCGCGTAGAGATGGAAATGCACGGTGAACAGGCGGCGCTGGATAAGGTCCGGCTGCTGCGGCTGGCGCAGCCGGATGGCGCAGTCGGCCTGGCGCATCGTGAGATCGAGCTCCTCATTGGCCAGGATGAGCTGCAGGCTGACCTCGGGATAGAGCTCGATGAATTCCTGCACGCGCTCTGTCAGCCAGCCAGCGCCGAGGCCGACCGTGGTCGTCACCCTGAGCACGCCGGAGGGCCGGTCCTTGGTTTCGGTCAGTCGCGACTTGATGGTTTCGAGCTTCATCAGCACGTCGTGCGCCGTGCGGAACAGCATCTCGCCCTGCTCGGTCAGCACCAGGCCGCGGGCATGGCGATTGAACAGCGGCACGCCGACGTCATGCTCGAGCGCGCTGACCTGCCGCGAGATCGCCGATTGCGACAAATGCAGTGTTTCCGCGGCATGGGTGAACGACCCCGCTTCCGCCGCGGCGTGAAACACGCGTAGCTTGTCCCAATCCAACGCCATGATTTCCCCTCGTCCTGTTTTCTGGCGTCCGCCTGTTTTCGGCGTCTGAATGAAAAATCAGGCTTTTGCGCGGCTTTTCTCAGCCGCTTATCGAACAATCACTCCGCCGCTTCGCGGTGAACCTCGATCCCCGCCAGATATTTTTCCGCCTCGAGCGCGGCCATGCAGCCGAGACCGGCCGCCGTCACCGCCTGGCGGTAGATGTCGTCGGTCACGTCGCCGGCGGCGAACACACCCGGCATATCGGTGCGGGTCGAATCCGGCGCCGTCCACAGATAGCCGTTCGGCTTCTGCTTCAGCTTGTCGGCAAACAGCTCGACCGCCGGCGCGTGGCCGATCGCCACGAACACGCCGTCGACCACCAGATGCATCTCCTGCCCGGTCACCACGTTGCGCAGCTTCAGCCCTTCGACCGACGGCGGCAGCGGCGCCTTGCCGGGCCTGCCGGTGATCTCGTCGACCACCGTGTCCCAGATGACGCGGACATTGTCTTTCCGCAGCAGCCGCTCGCGCAGGATGCGCTCGGCGCGGAAATCGCTGCGCCTGTGGATGACGGTGACGCTCTTGGCCAGGTTGGAGAGATAGAGCGCTTCCTCCACCGCCGAATTGCCGCCGCCGATCACCGCGACGTCCTTGCCGCGGTAGAAGAAGCCGTCGCAGGTGGCGCAGGCCGAGACGCCAAAACCCATGAAGGTGTGTTCGCTCGGGATGCCCAGCCATTTCGCCTGGGCTCCGGTGGCGATGATCAGCGCGTCGGCGGTATAGATCGTGCCGGAATCGCCGTTGGCGCGGAACGGCCGCACGTTGAGGTCGACCTCGGTGATGATGTCGTTGACGATGTCGGTGCCGACATGCTCGGCCTGCCTGAGCATCTCGCTCATCAGCCATGGACCCTGGATCGGTTCGGCGAAGCCCGGATAGTTTTCGACATCGGTGGTGATCATCAGTTGCCCGCCCTGCTGCAGGCCGGCGACCAGCATCGGCTTGAGCATGGCGCGGGCGGCATAGATCGCCGCCGTATAGCCGGCGGGGCCGGAGCCGATGATGAGAACAGGCGCGTGCTTGGTGATCATGAAAAACCTCTGCGGGGAGCAGCCATGGATTGTGGCATGAACTCTCGTCGATTGTTGCGCGTAATGTAAGTGTTGCCTGCGACGCCAGCAAGGCAAGTTGCCGTTCGTCCCCGGAAAGCTTCGGCGCCGGCGACAGCGACAAGCAACCCGCAGCAAGATGATGCGAAAATCCTCGATCCAGCGGATGGAATAGACAGCAAAGTCGTTTAATTACAAAGTCGCGAAAGATTCTTTCGCGTCACCACGGAAGCCACCATGCCGATCAAGGCCGATCTCGATGCCATCGACTGGAAGATCCTGCGCGAGCTTCAGCAGGACGGACGCATGACCAATGTCGAACTGTCGGGCCGCGTCGGCATTTCGGCGCCGCCGTGCCTGCGCCGCGTCAGGCGGCTGGAAGAGGCCGGCATCATCCGCGGTTACCGCGCTTTGCTCAACGCTCCGGCGCTCGGCCTCGACGTCGTCGCCTTCTGTCTGATCGGCCTGCATCACCAGGCCGACGCCGAACTCAAGACCTTCGCCGAGCGCACCCGCGGCTGGCCGATCGTGCGCGACGCCTGGATGGTGTCGGGCGAGTCCGATTTCCTGCTACATTGCGTGGCGAGCGATCTCGGCACCTTCCAGACCTTCGTCATCGAGGAACTGGCCTCGGCCCCCAATGTCGATACGGTGCGAACCGCGCTGACCATCCGCCGGGTCAAAGACGAAGGGCTGGTGGCGTTTTCGGCTTAAGAGACCAGGCAAAGCGGCTGCGAAACAAAAACCCGAAACAAAAAACCCGCCTCGGCGGGCGGGATCGTCGGTGGAATCATCACCATACCGAAATTAGTAGCATAGCTGCCGGCACAAAGCAAGAACAAAAATTGCCTTCAGCGTTGAAGATTGGCTTCATTCCAGCTTGGGTTCCTCCCCCACGAAAGTGGGGAGAGGTGGCTCGGCGAAGCCGAGACGGAGAGGGGAACCGCGCTCTACGAAGCCCCCTCTCCGGCCGCCTCGCGGAGGGCGAGGAACCCAGGTCCTGAGAGTTCGAGGATCACCCTGCGTCGCAGAGGCGCGTTTCGACCATTTCGCACAAATGGTGGTAGAGGCACAAATGCCCCTGCTGGATGATCGGCGTCGAGGTCGAGGGTACGTTGAGC
Source organism: Mesorhizobium sp. M0854 (assembly GCF_040319815.1). Taxonomy (NCBI): domain Bacteria; kingdom Pseudomonadati; phylum Pseudomonadota; class Alphaproteobacteria; order Hyphomicrobiales; family Phyllobacteriaceae; genus Mesorhizobium; species Mesorhizobium sp. M0854. The sequence goes on along the minus strand of NZ_JAMYOL010000040.1, from coordinate 30,548 downwards.
AGGATGTCCGAGAGCGGCTTCAGCTTGCCGCCGGTGTCGCCGGTCAGGCTGATCACCGTCATGCCCATCATGCGCGCCTGCTCTGCGGCGGCGAGGATGCTTGGCGAATTGCCGCTGGTCGAGATGGCGAGCAGCACGGCGCCCGCCGAACCATGCGCCTCGACCTGGCGCGCAAACACCGTGTCGAAGCCGTAATCATTGCCCCAGGCGGTCAGCACCGCCGCGTTGGCCGGCAGCGCGATGACGTTGTAGGCCTTGCGCTCCCTGAGGAAGCGGCCGACCAGCTCGCCGGCGATATGGATGGCGTCGCTGGCCGAACCGCCATTGCCTGCTATCAGCAGCGCCTTGCCCTGCGAAAGCGCGGCGACGACGGCGCTGACCGCCCGCTCCATCTCGCTGGTCAGGTCGCGCTCGACCATCGCCGAAATCGCGGCCGCCGAGCGCGCCAGGTAATCGTTCAGTTCGGACATGAAACCCTCAGTTCCCGGCGCGCAATCTGCCGATGGTGCCGGTCGTGCTCTTGCCGGCGACGAGGTCGACCAGCACGACGCGCCCGCCGGCCTTCTGCACGACATCGGCGCCAACCACCTGATCGACCGTATAGTCGGCGCCCTTGACCAGTATGTCGGGGCTCAGCGCCTCGATCAGCGAAAGCGGCGTATCCTCCTCGAAGATGACGACGGCGTCGACCGAGGCAAGTGCTGCCAGCACGCAGGCCCGGTCATGCTGGTCGTTGACCGGGCGCCCCGGCCCTTTCAGCCGGCGCACCGAGGCATCGCTGTTGAGGCCGAGCACCAGCCGGTCGCACTGGCTGCGCGCCGCATGCAACAGGCTGACATGGCCGGCATGCAGGATATCGAAACAGCCATTGGTGAAGCCGACGCTCAAGCCCTCGTCTTTCCAGCCCGCCACCAGCCGCGCGGCGGCGGCGGCATCGAGGATCGCATCCAGGTGGGCGACCGGACCATGCGAGCGAAACAGCGCACCGGTGAGTTCCTCGATCGTCAGCCGCGCCGTGCCGCGCTTGCCGACGACAACACCGCCGGCGGCGTTGGCGATCGATCCGGCCATGACACGATCAGCCCCTGCTGCAAGAGCCAGCGCGAAGGTCGCGATTACCGTGTCGCCGGCGCCCGAAACGTCGAACACTTCGCGCGCCTGCGTGGCGATATGGCGGGCGTCGTCCGCACCGATGACGCTCATGCCCTTTTCGCTGCGCGTCGCGACGACAAAATCGAAACCGTGCGCCGAAATCAGCTGGCGTGCCGCCGCCTCGATTTCGTCGTCGGCAAACACTGCGCGGCCGACCGCCTCGCCGAGTTCCTTGCGGTTGGGCGTGATAGCCGTCGCGCCGGCATAACGCGCATAGTCGCGGCCCTTCGGGTCGACCAGCACCGGCTTGCCCGCTTGCCGGCAGATCGAGATCAGCTCGCCGGCGACGCCGTCGAGCAGCACGCCCTTGCCATAGTCGGACAGAATGACGATGTCGGCGCGTGCCAGCGCTTCGCGAAAATGCCCGACCAATGTCGCGCGCTCGGCATCGCCCAGCGGCTTGATTTCCTCTTCGTCGAAACGCAGCACCTGCTGGTTGAGCGCGCTGAATCGGCTTTTGGACGACGTCATGCGATCGGCATCCTGCGCCAGCCCGCCGGCGTCGACGCCAAAGTCGCCGAGCATGCGCATGAGGTTCTTGCCGGCCTCGTCAGCGCCGATCACCGAGACCGGTATCACGGCAGCGCCGAGCGAAACGATGTTGGCGACGACATTGCCGGCGCCGCCCATCGCCAGCGTTTCGCCGCGCCCGTGCAGCACGGGGATCGGCGCTTCCGGCGAAATGCGCTCGATCACGCCGTTGACGAAACGGTCGAGGATGAAATCGCCGACCACCAGCACGGTGGCGCCGCCGAAGCGCGAAATGGCGCGGTGAAGGGGTTCGGGAGAGGGCAACTTGATCATGTCAACGCGTGGGGGGCCGATTTTCAGTGACGGGAAATTCGATTGGCAGGGCCGGCCGTTCATGGCGATGCCGATATACCGCAATTTCAGCCGACGCAACGCCGGGCCTTCGACCGGTCGCGGCGGCGAGACAGTGCGTCAGCTTTTCTGCAACGCGACATGCACGCCCAGTCCGACAAGCACCGCACCGCCAGCGCGCCGCATCAGGCGCTGCGCCCGGCTCGACTGCCGCAGCCTGGCGATCACCGCGCCGGCCAGCACCACGCAAACAATGTCGGCCGATGAGAACATCAAATTGACGATTGTTCCAAGCACGACGAACTGCAGCCAGACCGGAAACGCTGCCGAGGCATCGATGAATTGCGGCAGGAACGCCATGAAGAAAATCGCCGTTTTTGGGTTGAGCACCTCGACGGCAACGCTCTCGAAAAAGGCGCGGCGGGCGGATTTCGGCTGAATTCCCGGCAAGACAACGTCGCCTTGCGCCTTGGCGCGAAACAGCGAAACACCGAGCCAGACCAGATACAGCGCACCGACCAGCTTGACCGCCATGTAAAGCACCGGCACGGCATGGAAAAGCACCGACAGGCCGACAGCGGCGGCGAAGACATGAACGTAGCCGCCAAGATGGATGCCGAGCGCCGCCATCAGCCCGGACCAGCGGCCGCGCGCCATGGTTTGCGCGGCGGCATAGAGCATGGCGGGGCCGGGGATATAGGCGAAGATCGCCGTGGTGGCGAAAAAGGCGACAAGCAGTTCGGTTGACGGCATTACCTTGCTCCTGTCGCCGGTCGGCCGGCAGGCCGACTGAAACGTGACGTTTGCGGCGCCACTATGGCGCTCATCCGGCCGCCCAGCCACCTGCTTTGTCGACAGCCCTGCCCGCCTCCCCTATAAGGCCAGAATCCCACAAGGGCTACAACCGGCACAAGGTACCAGAGGCTTTCATGATCATCGTCACGGGCGGCGCCGGCATGATCGGTTCCAACATCGTCGCCGCGCTCAACGCCGAGGGTTTCAGCGACATCCTCGTCGTCGACGACCTCACCGACGGCCATAAGATCGCCAACCTCGCCGATCTCGAGATCGCAGACTACCTCGACAAGGACGATTTCCTGGCGCGGATGGAGGCCGGGGACCTCGGCCGCATCGAGGCGGTTTTCCACCAGGGTGCCTGCTCGACCACCACCGAATGGAACGGCAAGTTCATGATGGAGGTCAACTACACCTATTCGAAGCGCCTGCTGCACGCCTGCCTGGCCCTGCGCTTGCCCTTCCTCTATGCCTCGTCCGCTTCGGTCTATGGCAGCGGCGCCGAGTTCCGCGAGGAGCCGCAATGCGAACGGCCGCTGAACGTCTATGCCTATTCGAAAAAACTGTTCGACGACTATGTCCGCCGCACCGTTTTCGATACCGATCACTCGCCGGTGGCGGGCCTGCGTTATTTCAACGTCTACGGACCGCGCGAGGCGCATAAGGGCGCCATGGCCTCGGTCGCCTTCCATCTGTTCAACCAGGTCGAGCAAGGGCAGAACCCGAAGCTGTTCGGCGCCTATGGTGGTTTCGGGCCGGGCGAGCAGAGCCGCGACTTCATCCATGTCGGCGATGTCGCCGACGTCAATCTGTGGCTGTGGAAACGCGGTTCCAGCGGCATCTTCAACTGCGGCACCGGCAAGGCCCAGCCGTTCCGCGCCATTGCCGAGACGGTGATCGATACGCTGGGCCAAGGCCAGATCGAGTTCATCGAGTTTCCCGACCACCTCAAGGGCAGCTACCAGAGCTTTACGCAAGCTGATATGTCCCGCCTGCGCGCAGCCGGTTACAATGGCCAGTTCCGCACAGTGGAAACCGGCGTCAGAGACTATGTCGAATGGCTGAAAGCCCAACGATCCTCGTGATCGGCCCACGCTGGGTGGGCGACATGGTGATGGCGCAGTGCCTGTTCCAGGCGCTGAGGGAGCTTCATCCGAACGCCGCCATCGACGTGCTGGCGCCGGCCTGGGCAGCACCGCTGGTCAAGCGCATGCCCGAAATCCGCCAGCAGATCGACCTGCCGCTGCAATCCGGCGCGTTCGAATTTCGCATCCGAAGGCGCTTCGGCCGCCTGCTGCGCGGCCGCTACGACATGGCCTTTGTCCTGCCGGGAAGCTGGAAGTCGGCGCTGATCCCGTTCTTTGCCGGCATTCCGCGCCGTGTCGGCCATCTCAAGGAAATGCGCTACGGGCTGCTGACCGACATCGTGCCGTTGCCCGATCGCCTGAAACGGCGCACCGCGCAGGCCTATTTCAGCCTTGCCCGTGGTGGTGCCTTCCAGGCGCCGAAGCTTGCCGTCGATCAAGCCAACCAGGCGGCACTGCTCAGCCGTTTCGGGCTGACGGCGGGGAAATTCGTGGCAGTCATGCCCGGCGCAGAATTCGGCCCGGCCAAGCGCTGGCCGAGCGAACACTATGCCGGCCTTGCCCGCGAGATGATGGCGAAAGGGTTTGGCGTGGCACTGTTCGGATCGAAGAACGACGCTGAGGTGACGGCTGAAATCGCCGCGCTGGCTCCGGGCGCCGTCGATCTTGCCGGCCAGACGCGGCTCGAGGATGCCATCGACCTGATCGCGGCGGCGAGGCTTGCCGTCTCCAACGACAGCGGGCTGATGCATGTCGCCGCCGCCGTCGGCACGCCGGTCGTCGCCGTCTACGGCTCGACCTCGCCGCAGAACACGCCGCCGCTCGCCGATCGCCGCGAACTGGTCTGGCTCGGCCTGTCCTGTTCGCCCTGCCACAAAAAAATCTGCCCGCTCGGTCATCTCAACTGCCTGAAGACGTTGGAGGTCGAACGCGTCGTGGCGGCGGCGGAGCGGCTGCTGGAAATGCCGGTCGCCGCATGAAAGTGCTGATCGTCAAGACATCGTCCATGGGCGACGTCATCCACACCTTCCCGGCGATCGAGGACGCGCGCCGCGCTCGGCCGGATATCTCCTTCGACTGGTGTGTCGAAGAGGCATTTGCCGGCATTGTGGCGCTGCATCCAGCCATCCAGACCATCCACAGCGTGGCGATCCGGCGCTGGCGCAGGAAGCTGCTCGAGCCCGGCACATGGCGGGAAATGATCGGCTTGCGCCGCGCCTTGCGCGATTGCTGCTACGACCTCATTCTCGATGCGCAAGGCTTGCTGAAATCGGCGCTGGCGGCGCGGCTGGCGGCAGCGCCGATCGCCGGTTTCGATCGGTCGAGCGCTCGGGAGCCGTCGGCTACCTTGTTCTACGACCACCGGTATCCCGTGCCGCGCGGCCTGCATGCCATCGAGCGCACGAGACGCCTGTTCGGGCTGGCGCTCGGCTACGAGCCGGATTTTTCCAGGCTTGAATCGGGCATCGTGCCGCCAGCCGGAAAATCGACTTTTGTCGGCGAAAAGACCGCCTTCCTGCTGCACGGCACCAGCCGCGAGGACAAGAAATGGCCGGTCGCGGACTGGATCGAAACCGCCCGTCTGCTGGTGGACAAGGGGATGACGCCGGTCACCACCTGGTCGAACGACCGGGAAAAGGCGGTTGCCGAAGCGATTGCCGGCGCCGTTTCGCAGACCGTGGTGTTTCCCAGATCGCCGCTTGCCGAGATCGCCGCTGTCATCGGCGGCTCGGCGCTGGTCATCGGCGCCGACACCGGCCTGACCCATCTCGCCAGCGCTTTCGGCCTGCCGACGGTGGCGATATTCCTCGCTACCGAGCCCGGCCTGACCGGCCCGCGCGGACCATTCTCATCGACGCTGCTGGCCAGGCCCGGTCACAGTGTCACGCCGCCGGAGGTGATGGCGGAAGCCGAGAGGCTTGTGGAGCGCCAGACGCTTGGTCAGGCCGGTGACCGCTGATTTGCTCAATCAATTCAATCGGAAAGGTCAGCGCTGCCCCTTCCCTTCTCCCCTTGTGGGAGAAGGTGGATCGGCGCGAAGCGCCGAGACGGATGAGGGGTGTTGGACGGAGTGCGGAGGGAGCCAAGCTGGAACACCCCTCATCCGACCTCGCTTCGCGAGGCCACCTTCTCCCACAGGGGGAGAAGGCAGAGCAGCGCCAATCCCCTAGATAAATTGCACCTGGACGATCTCGTAGCCCCTGGCGCCGCCCGGTGCGTTGACCTCGATGGCGTCGCCGACTTCCTTGCCAATCAGGGCGCGCGCGATCGGCGAGGAGATCGAGATGCGGCCGGATTTCACGTCCGCTTCCTGGTCGCCGACGATCTGGTAGGTCTTTTTCTCCTCGGTATCCTCGTCGACCAGCACCACGGTGGCGCCGAATTTGACCTTGTCGCCGCTGAGCTTGGTGACATCGATCACCTCGGCCCGCGCGATCAGGTCCTCGAGCTCGTTGACCCGGCCCTCATTGAGGCTCTGTGCCTCTTTTGCCGCGTGATATTCGGCATTTTCGGAGAGGTCGCCATGCGAGCGCGCTTCGGAAATCGCCTCGATGATACGCGGCCGCTCCTGTTGCTGGCGCCAGCGCAGTTCTTCCTTCAATGACGCGAACCCCTCGCCTGTCATCGGGACCTTGTTCATAATGCCTGACCTTTCCTGCCGCCGCCCCCGCAATCGGGAGCGACCTTGTCGATGGTACAAAAAGAAAACGGTCCGGCAGCCTCGCTAACGGAACCGTCTCACCACAATCTTGCAAGATATAGCAATCTTCGCGGGTTTTTCACGTCCAAAAAGTCGGTTTTTGAAAAATCATCCACCGATTGCGCGGCTGACCTAACGTCAAGGAGCGCATCACGTGTACCGTGATGCCAAATTCCAGTTCGGAGCAGCATGTGAGCACAGCAAAAAACCGGCTGCGATCGCTCGCAGCCGGTTATGAGCAGCGTTCCGGAAGGCGGATCAGCTCCTCATGAAGTGATCGATCTGCTCCGACAGCATGCCGTATTCGCGAGACCCCTTGCCCGTGCGCTTCTCGATCTCGCGGAGCTGTTCCTGGGCGCCGGCAAGATCGCCGATCTGCAGGTGCGCCTCGCCGAGATATTCGCGCACCAGCGTGTAATTCGGGTCCATGCGCAGCGCTTCCTCGTAATAGCCGAGGCCGACGGTGACGCGGCCGGAATGGCGGTGCGAATAGCCGAGATAGTTGAGGATGCGCGGGTCCTGCTTGTTGGCGGCGAGGCTGAGCACGGCGATCGCCTCGTCGTAGCGTCCATCCATCGCCAGCGCGCGACCGGCATCATAGATGCTGTCGTCATCCAACATGCCTTGCTTCGGCGAGACACATTTCTTCTGCTTCTTGTCCCAGGCCTGCCCCTTCTTGCACTGGCTCTGGCCGCCGCCGCCATTGCCGCCGCCGCCGCCACCACCTCCCCCGCCTTCACCAGCCGAAAACGCCGGAGCCGCAATCAGCGGCAGGGCGGCAATGGCCATGGCGTAAATCAGCAATCGTCTGCGCATTACACTCTCCTTTGAACCTGACAATGCAACACTAACGCCGGGCCGAAGCCGTTTCGTCCCCGGAAAATGCCATCCTATCTCAAAACCGCGATCTCTCCCAGCAAGGCCATCTTATCCCGGGAAGAGAGGGCATCGGAAATCATGCTCACGATCAACGCCGCCGCGCAAGATAACGTGACGAGCGCTGCAAATCCGCTATCATCGGGCCGACCGAGCACGAAGCAGGGAGACGGCCGGTGCAGCAACGCGTTGAACGAGACTGGGAGCTTTCGATCGGTCCCGACACCGTGCGCCTGTTCATCCTGAAGGCGAAGGCGCTCAGCGCCGCCGTCAACGAAGACTATGCCGACGGCGCCGAGCACGAGGTAGAGCTCGACGGCAACGCGCACGACAACCACCATCATGACGGCCTTGCCGAGGAAAGCTCCGAAGATCTCACCGAAGAAGAATTGCGCGAGCTGATCGACGATCTCAATGTCGACGAAGCGGCCGAACTGATTGCGTTGGCCTGGGTCGGCCGCGGCGACTATGACGCGACGGAATGGACGGACGCGCTGTCCGCCGCCCGCGAGCGCGCCAACAAGCGCACGGCAAAATATCTGCTCGGCATGCCGCTGCTGGCGGACTGGCTCGAGGAAGGCCTGGAGGCGATCGGCGCGTGACGGCGCGGTTACCGATTGTGATCGCCTCGAACCTTCGTCCAAGGCAACTTCCCTGCATTCTGGCCGTTGCGAGCTGATGGCGGCGTTTGGTTTTTCCGGATTGTGCAGACTGATGCTCGCCGTTGCGGCGGCGTCGCTGCTGGCGGGACCTGCATTAGCCAAGGCGCCCGAACTACCGCAAACCGCACCGGTTCCCCAGCCCAACCGGGAAGCCACTTCGCCATCGCCAACCGAGATCCCGGTCCCCGAACCACGCCCCGCTCCGGAGGCTGAGCGGCCCAAAAACGGTCAGCCTCAAAACGATCAGCCTCAAAATGGCCAGTCCAAGACCGAGCAGCCGGAGCCACCGGCGATCGCACCGCAGCCGCCTGAAAAGCCGGCGCAGGCCGAGCCGCCGGCAAACCCATCGGTCGCGCCACCAAACCCCGCCGAGGCAGACGAGAAGGCGGAGCAAAAAATCCTTCCAGATCCTCGATCGGTCGCCATTGCCGGGAAAGAAATGCCGCCGGAGGAGTTGGCCTGCCGCAGGCGGCTGAAGTCGATGGGCGTCGATTTCGAGGAGCGCAAGCCCGAGCATGATACGGCGGTCGGTTGCTCGATCCCCTACCCGATCGTGCTGAAGACGCTCGGCAAATCCATCGCCATCGGCCCGGACCCAGAGCTCAATTGCCAGATGGCGGAAGCGGCCGCACGCTTTGCTGCTTCGGTCATCCAGCCTGCGGCAAAGGCCGAGTTCGGCATGGATATCAAATCGATCGGCCAGGCCTCCGCCTTCGTCTGCCGGCCGCGCCACGCCGGCGGCAAACTGTCGGAGCACGCCTTCGGCAACGCGCTCGACATCGCCAGCTTCACGCTTTCCGACGGCAAGGAGATCGATGTCGGGCCAACGCCGCCGGAAAAGGACGCGAAATTCCTGGACACAGTGCGCAAGGCGGCCTGCGGGCCGTTCAAGACCGTGCTTGGTCCCGGCAGCGATGCCGATCATTCGCTGCATCTCCATTTCGATCTCGAGCCGCGCCGCAATGGCGGCACGTTTTGCCAATGACGCCGGCCGCCGGTACTGGGCGCCGCAATTTGGCCGCAGGCGTGAACGGCGCCGCTGATTTTTCCTTTACTCTTCAGGTTTAGAGTCTGTGCCATCTGGGGACAGGAACCCTTCCGATGGCCGGGCTATTTCGCGCTGCGCTTGCCGCTGCGCGGCACACAGAATGCGCGCGCATGGCCGGAAGGCTTGCCGCCCTGCTTGCCGTGGCGGCGGTCTCAGCCTGCAATACCGGCAGCGTGCTGTCGCTGCAGCCGGCCGTCGATGTCGGCAGCCAGACCGCTGCCGTCCCGCCCAATTCCGACCCGCAATATTCCGCCGCGCAAGATTCCGGGCCGCAATATTCGGGTATGCAGCGTCTCGTCCCGTCCAACCCCTATATGACCGCCGCCTATCCGCGCCTGGACAACCCGATGTCGCCGGCCGAACAGATGCCGGCCACAGAGATCGATTGCCGCAAGGAATTGAAACGCCTCGGCGTCGTCTACACCGATGTTGCGCCGATCCATGAAGGCCAGTGCGGCATCGACTATCCGGTCAAGGTCTCGGCCATCGGCAGCGTCGAGATGAAGCCGGCCGCGACGCTGACCTGCGACATGGCCGCCAGCTTTGCCGGCTGGACCAGGAACGAACTCGTGCCGTCGGCCCGCTGGCGCTATTTCTCAGGCGTCAAGACCATCCACCAGGGCTCGAGCTATTCCTGCCGCAGGATTGCCGGCGAAGGTGTTTTGTCGGAACACGGCAAGGGCAATGCGCTCGACGTGATGAGCATCGAGCTTAACAATGGCGACGACATCGACGTCCGCAAGCCCGGCCTGTTCGCCTTCCGCACCCGCGGCTTCCTCAACAATGTCCGCGCCGACGGCTGCCAGTATTTCACCACCGTGCTCGGCCCCGGCTACAATTACGATCACCGCAACCATTTCCATTTCGACATCAAGAACCGCAAGAACGGCTATCGCGCCTGCCGCTGATTGCAGCCCCTGCCCAAGACTTGCTGCGCCGGTTAAGATGATGCGCAGACGCTTGGGTGGTGCCTCTTGAGCCGACGAAGCCTTCGACGACGTGCAACGACCTGGTTGGTGGCATGCTGTGCCGCTTATCTTTCGCTCGCCTATTTCGCCGCGCCTGAGTTCTGGACGTTGCGGGACCGCAATTTTCGCAATCAGCAATTCGAGATGGTGACGCACACGCCGCAAGGTATTCCGGGCGATCCGATCAATGTCGGCCTTGTCGGCACCAAGAAGGAGCTTGTCCATGCTTTTGCCGTCGCCGGTTGGGATACGGCAGACGCCATCACGCTGAAGACCGCCATCGAGATCGGCGAAAGCGTGCTGTTCAACCGCCCCTATCCCGACGCGCCGGTCAGCCGGCTTTTGTTCGAAGGCCGCGCCCAGGACCTCGCCTTCGAAAAGCCGGTCGGCGACAGTGCCGACCGGCGCCATCACGTCCGCTTCTGGCAGACCGATGCGACCGGAGACGACGGCCGGCCGCTCTGGCTCGGCTCGGCAAGCTTCGACCGGGGCGTCGGCCTCAGCCATGACACCGGCGCGATCACCCATCATATCGGCCCCGACGTCGACGCCGAGCGCGACGGGCTGATGCGCGACCTCTCCGCCGCCGGCATGCTGATCTCGACCAGCGAGATACCAGGCGTCGGCGCCACAAAGACCGGGCGCAACGGCGAAGGCGATCCCTATTTCACCGACGGCAGGGCCATCATCGGGGTCCTGCTGCAACTGCCGTAGGCGCGCAATCGGCCTTCCCGTCTGACAGCCATTTCGTCCCGACGGGCTCAGGGCACGGTGATCACGATCTTGCCGAACGGTCCTGTCTCCAGACGCTCAAATGCCTGCGGCACCTCGTCGAAGCCAAACACCTTGTCGATCACCGGCTTGATCGCGAGCGTCTCGATCGCCTGGTTCATTCGCTCGAAGGCGCGGCGGTGGCCGATCGATATGCCTTGTACGACGATCCGGTTGCGTATGAACGGCAGGACCGGAAAATTGAGTTCCATGCTGCCGAGAAGGCCGATCACCGACAGCCGGCCGTCGGCGCCCAGCGCGTTGAGCGAGCGTCGCGCATTGTCGCCGCCGACCATTTCCAGCACGTGGCTGACGCCGGCGCCGTTTGTCAGCTCACGCGCGGCCTCGTCCCACGCCGGCCGGCTGCGATAGTTTATCCCTTGCCAGGCGCCGAGCGCCTTCGCCCGTTCGAGCTTCTCGTCGCTGCTCGAGGTGACGATGGCGCGCAGGCCGAAGGCGGCGGCAAATTGCGGCGCAAACAGCGACACGCCGCCGGTGCCCTGGATGAGAACGGTTTCGCCCGGGATCGACTTGGCCGCCTCGACCAGCGCGAACCACGCCGTCAGCGCCGCAATCGGCAGCGTCGATGCCTCGACGTCGCTGAGCGACGGCGGCGCCGCCACGGCGGCATCCTCATGAAAAAGCACATGCTCGGACAGCATGCCGGGCAGTGACGAACCAAGCGTATGCTTGTGCAGCACCGGCGGGGCGTCGCCGTCCGGCCAGTCGGCGATCACCTGGCCGAGCACGCGCTGCCCAATGCCGAAGCGGCTGACTTCGCTGCCGATGGCGACTACTTCGCCTACCGCGTCCGATGTCGGCACGAACGGAAAGCTGAGGTCCGGTATCAGCACGCCATCGACGATCATCCTGTCCTTGTAATTCAGCGATACCGCAGTGACGCGTACCAGAAGATCATGCGGCCCGGCTTGGGGCAGCTTTCCATCAGCCGGCTTCAACCTGGACAGGCCGAAACCGTTCATCTGCCAGGATCTGTTTTCGGTGCTCATTTGGTTCGCGCTCCGTGGTTGATGATTGCGCGAGACATTTACGCCGTTTCACTATGGATAAAAGTGCTTCCATGTGGCACGTTCTGCAACAGATTAAGGAGCAAAACTCTACAATAGGAGCGCTTCATTGGAATCGGCCAATTTGCAAGGCATCGTCGCATTCGTTCACGCGGTGGAGGCCGGAAGCTTCACCGGCGCCGGCGCGCGGCTGCATGTCACGAAATCGGCGGTCGGCAAGTCGATCGCGCAGCTGGAACAGCGATTAGGCGTTCGCCTGCTCAACCGCACCACCCGCAGCCTCAGCCCGACCAGCGAGGGCCTGAGCTATTACGAAGCCTGCGTCAGGGCATTGGCCGAGATCGATGCCGCCCAGTCGCTGCTCGCTTCCCGCAAGCAGGTGCCTTCCGGCCGGCTTCGTGTCGACCTGCCTCTGGCCTTCGGCCGCCGGTGCGTCGCCCCAGTGCTGTTCGAGATTTCCAAAAGATATCCGGATCTGACGATGGAAATCTCCTTCAACGACCGGCGCGTCGACTTGATCGAGGAAGGCATCGACCTGACGGTGCGTATGGGCGACCTCGACGACAGCTTGTCGCTCGCCGCGCGCCGCATCTATGCCCAGCGTTCGGGCGTCTGCGCCGCCCCCGCCTATCTCGACGCCCATGGCAGGCCGCAATCGATCGAGGACCTGGCCAGGCACAGCCTCATCGGCTACGGCCGCGACGGCACGGTCCATCCCTGGACCGTCAGGCATGCCGACGGCCGTCTCGAAAAATTCGCGCCCAAGGCGCGGCTGGTGCTCGGTCACGGCGAACCGATGCTCGATGCGGTACTGGCCGGCTGCGGCATCGTCTATCTGCCGACATGGCTGACGGCCGACAGCATCAGGCGCGGCGAGCTCGAAATGGTTCTGTCGGACTGTCTTGTCGAAAACACCGTGGTGCATGCCATCTGGCCGGTAACACGCAATCTCGCGCCAAAGGTGCGCGTCGTCGTCGACGTCCTGATCGAGCATTTTGCCGCGCCGTCCTGGGATGCGGCAGGAGTGCCGCCTGATTGCCCGGCTCGCTAAATTTAAAAAGCGCGACCGTCCTATTTTCGAAAACAGCGCGGCAATGCTATGGACCCGGCATGCTTTATGCTGAAATTGCCATCGTGGTCGTCCTCATCTGCATTAACGGCCTTCTGTCGATGTCCGAGCTCGCCATCGTCTCGTCGCGGCCGGCGCGCCTCAAGACGATGATCGACCGCAACGTCAAGGGCGCCGGCCGGGCCCTGGCGCTCGGCGCCAATCCGGGAAAATTCCTGTCCTCGGTGCAGATCGGCATCACTTTGGTCGGCGTCTTGTCCGGTGCCTTTTCCGGCGCCACGCTCGGCGAGCGGCTGGCCACCTCCCTGGCGTCGGCCGGCATCCGCGAAAGCCTCGCCGATCCGCTCGGCGTCGGCATCGTCGTCGCCCTCATCACCTATGGCTCGCTGATCATCGGCGAACTGGTGCCCAAGCAGATCGCATTGCGCGACCCCGAACGGGTCGCCGTCAGGGTCGCCCCGGCAATGACCATCCTGGCCGGCGTCTCAGCGCCGCTGGTCTTCCTGCTCGATTTTTCCGGCCGCGCTCTCCTGTGGCTGCTTGGCCAGCGCGGTCAGAGCGAGGATAAGGTCACCGACGAGGAGATCAAGATGCTGGTCGCCGAAGCCGAGCACCACGGCACCATTGAATCCGACGAACGGCGGATGATCGCCGGCGTCATGCGGCTCGGCGACCGTGCCGTGCGCGCGGTGATGACGCCGCGCACCGAGGTCGACTGGATTAATCTGCAATCCGACGAGGCGGCCATCAGGAAGCTGCTGATGGACACCCAGCATTCGCGCCTGCCGGCCGGCGACGGCGGCGTCGACGCCATGATCGGCGTCGTCCAGACCCGCGACGTGCTGGCCGCAATGCTCGGCGGCCGCGCTCTCGACCCGCGCCGGCACGTGCGGGCCGCGCCGATCGTGCACGACCAGGCCGACGCGCTGGACGTGCTTGCGACGCTGAAGGAATCCGACGTGCCGATGGCGCTGGTGCATGACGAGTACGGCCATTTCGAAGGCATCGTCACCCCGGCCGACATTCTGGAAGCGATCACCGGCGTCTTCCGTTCGGATCTCGACGCCGGCGAAGAGGAAAACGCCGTCAAGCGCGAGGACGGCTCATGGCTGCTCGCCGGCTACATGCAGGCCGACGAGATGGCAGAGGTCCTCGGCATCGACCTGCCTGAGAGCCGCGATTATGAAACCGTCGCCGGCTATGTGCTGTCGCATTTGCACCATCTGCCGGCGACCGGCGAATGTGTCGACGCGCAAGGCTGGCGCTTCGAGGTCGTCGACCTCGACGGCCGCCGCATCGACAAGCTCATCGCCACCCGCCTGCCCGGCGGCCACCGCGAGGTCGTGCGCTAAGGATCGACGCTACTTATGGGCTATATGCTCGCGGCGACACCGCTCGCACAGTCAAAGTTGATTGGGAATACCGCCTATGGTCGACCAGCTTTTCGCCGACCCATATCTCGCTGCCGTCTACGATGCCTGGCACCCGAGATCTGCGCGCGACGACTATGATTTCTACCTGCCCCGCATTCTAACAGCAGACGCGGTGCTTGATGTCGGATGTGGAACGGGCACCCTCCTTCACGAGGCACGCCTGGCCGGACATTCAGGGCGGCTCTGCGGCATCGACCCAGCACCCGTCGTGTTGAATCGCGCACGAACGCGCGCGGATATCGAATGGGTTCTCGGCGATCTCCAATCGGCCGGCTGGACAGCCGAATTTGATCTCATTGTGATGACGGGGCACGCATTCCAGGCCCTTGTCAGCGACGAAGACCTGAGGGATTTCATGGCGGCTGTCCGACACGCCCTTGTCCCAGGCGGATGCTTCGCGTTCGAAACGCGGAACCCTTCGGTGCGGGCGTGGGAGCACTGGACACCCGAAAATGCGGTCGTCGTTGAGCTGCCTGACGGGTCGCTGGTGCAGATCACAACAGAGGTGATCGTGCCGTTCGATGGACAGACGGTGACATTCACCCACAGGTTCGGCGGAAAGCATCCGAGCCTTCCGCAAGTTAGTCGCAGCACCTTGCGATTCCTCGAGACGGACGCCTTATCGAGCCTGCTGGGGAACGCGGGGCTACGGATCGAACAGCAATTCGGCGACTTTGACGGCAGCCCACTTGGCCCTTCGAGCCCAGAGATCATCACGTTCGCGGCCAGATGAAAAGGAGCATCCGCTCTCCAGCCCTGCAAGCAACGACAACTCGCGGCCCCATTGCGGACGTGGAGCCGTATTTTGCGGCGGCTGCGACGCAGAAATGAGACTGCCGACCGTCAGCCAGGTCAAGCTTGGCAATCGCAGGACTCAGCGATCAATCGATTGCCTCGATGCCTTGTGCCCTCAGCCGTTCGAGATGGTCCATCATCCAGAGTGCCGGTTAGATAGACCCAGGCTGCCTGCTTTCGCGCGCCGTAGTTGGAGCTGTAACCGGCTTCGATCAGGTCTCCCGGTTTAAGATCGGCCCGCGTGCCGTGGTAGAATTGGCGCGGCTGGTCGGAGGCTGTCATCGGCTCGCTACTCATCCTCGTCGTCCCAGGCATCATGGTGTCGTGGCGCGCACTATTTCATGCACGCCATCGAATCAAGCCTCCGGCCGCGCGGTTATCGGCCGTCCGCGCTCAGCGCTGCCGACACCCATTTCGGCCATACCGCCCGATGCGCGCTAGCGGTCGGCTGCCGGCGCGGTTATTATCGGCGCCTGCACCGTCGCTAAGGTGGAAAGATGGATCTGCAAGCCTTCAGGGAATCGATTGCGAAACCACAGCCGCCAGCCGGCTTGAGCCCTGCCCTGCAGGCGCTGTGGTGGGATGCAAAGGGCGATTGGGCTAAGGCGCACGAGTGCGCGCAGCAGCGCGACGATACGGCGGGCATGCACGTGCATGCCTATCTCCACCGCAAGGAAGGCGACCAGTCGAATGCGGAATATTGGTATCGCCGCAGCAACGCGGCGCCGTCGACCTTGACGCTTGACGAGGAATGGCAAGAGTTGGCAGGTACACTTTTGCAGCAAAGCTGACGCTTGCTCAGTCATCGTAAAATAGCCGGTCTTGCATCCACTCGCCGCGGTTTCAGCTGGCGCCCTGTGGCTTGTCCCTGTCGTTCCATTCCGCATTGCGCGCCCGCGCCTCTTCGGCGATCAGCTTGAACTCCCGCATCTTCGCAGCCTCTATGGCAAACGCACGGCTAGGCAAAACGCCGGGGTCCTCCTGACTGTTCTGAAACTGAAATCGGGCCTCCAGTTCGGCCCATATTCGCTCGGGTGCCGTATCCTTGCTGGCAAGCAGCGCGACGACCAGCGCCAAAGTCTCGCGCTGGGCGTTCAGCCGCCCTTCGATCTCTTCATTCGGCAATTCGGACATGCGGGTCGCTCCCAGTTTCTGGCTCAACGGCAAAATCGCACCCTTGTTCCGGAATTCAGCGACGGCACGTTCAGGCTGAGCAGCGGATGCTCGCCGGCAAAGCAGTGCCGGGCAGCTCCTCGCAAACATCGTGGAGATCACCGAGTTCGAAGTCGATGCACTACTGACTTTGTCCAGCTTGAGCGGGCCGACACCATTCACCTACCCCTTTCGGCTGGCGCCGACGGGCCACAGGACGCATCTCCACTTCGAGGCTTCGATTACCGGGAAAGGGCTTCCCGGGCCGATGGCACTTCTCGCGCCGCTTGCGTCCAGCTTCTTCGAACGCGGCAATGCGAACAAATCTTGAGAGCCTGAAGCGAATTGTCGAGACTGCTCGTCCAGCAGATTGATCCCAAGGGTCGCCGTTTAACCTCATTCCAGCAGACTTCCGGATTCCACCCCGTAGCCGGCACCTGCGGTTAACTGCCGCGACGATCAAAGCCTGTCATCGAGAACGGCCATAGGCTGCTGCGAGCACCGGAACAGCTGAGAAGCCTTGGCGTTGTTGGCATCCGGGATCTCGAGCGGACGCTATGAAACCTTCTGATTTTTAAGCCGTTATCGCCGGATGCCCGAGGCTAAATTTAAGCTGAAATCGGTTGACGGCGCCCGAACGCGCGATGCCGAGAAGTCGCGCCACGAGAAACAATCGACGGTCGAAGTCGCGTCAGAGGTCGTCGGCCAGCCCGCGCCGCCGCCGGATGTCACCGAACCCGATCCTGAGCTGACACCTGAAGAGGCCGAGCGGGCGCGCAAGAGATACCTGCTTAAGCGCTTCTGGATCAGCGCGCGCGGTTACTGGAGCGGCAGTGGCGACAGGGTCGCCTGGCCGTTGACGATCGGGCTGTTGGTCCTGATCGTCGCCAATGTCGGCTTCCAGTATGGGATCAATGTCTGGAATCGCGCAATTTTCGACGCCATTGAGCAACGCAATGCCCACACCGTATATTGGCTGAGCGCCGTATTCCTGCCACTCGTGATCGGAAGCGCCAGCCTTGTGGTGGCGCAAGTCTTTTTTCGCATGAGGATACAGCGCCGCTGGCGGTCCTGGCTCACCACCGCGGTCATCGCGCGCTGGCTCGCAAGCGGCCGCTACTATCAGCTGAACCTCGTCGGCGGCGATCATAGCAACCCCGAAGCCCGCATCGCCGAGGATTTGCGGATTGCCACCGAATCGCCCGTCGATTTCATCGCCGGTGTCATCGTCGCATTTCTGTCGGCCTCGACCTTCATCGTGGTGCTCTGGACGATCGGCGGCGCCCTGACCCTGACGATTGCAGGTTCGACCGTCACCATTCCCGGCTTCCTGGTCATCACCGCGGTGCTCTATTCCGCGATCACGTCCACTTCGATGGCGGTCATTGGCCGCCATTTCGTCCACCTCTCCGAGGAAAAAAATCAGGCGGAAGCCGAGTTCCGCTACACGCTGACGCGCGTGCGGGAAAACGGCGAGAGCATCGCATTGCTCGGCGGCGAGGAGGAGGAGCGCAGCGGCATGGACAAGACATTTGCCCATGGGCTCAGGCAATGGGCGCTCCTTGCAGGCCAGCACATGCGCACGGCGCTGGTGTCTCAGGGGTCGAGCCTGTTTGCGCCTGTCGTGCCGGTCTTGCTTTGCGCTCCAAAGTTCCTCGAAGGCAGCATGACACTTGGACAGGTCATGCAGGCTGCCTCGGCCTTTGCCATCGTGCAGGGCGCGTTCGGATGGCTGGTCGACAACTATCCCCGTCTCGCCGATTGGAACGCCTGTGCACGGCGCATCGCCTCGCTGATGATGTCGCTCGACGGGCTCGAGCGGGCGGAACAGAGCAACACGCTGGGACGCATAAAGCGCGGCGAGACCGGCGGCGATGCGATGCTCAGCCTGAACAATCTCTCCGTGTCGCTCGACGACGGCACCGCCGTGGTCAAGGAAACCGAGGTCGTGATCGAACCAGGCGAGCGGGTGCTCGTCGCCGGCGAATCCGGCTCGGGCAAGAGTACGCTGGTGCGGGCCGTCGCGGGTCTGTGGCCTTGGGGTAGCGGCAGCGTCAACATCCGCGCCGACAGACGGTTGTTCATGTTGCCGCAACGGCCCTACATCCCGACCGGGACGCTTCGCCGCGCTGTCGCCTATCCAGGCGCCGCCGACAACTGGACGCTGGATAAGATCAAGGCTGCCCTCGACAAGGTGGGGCTCGACTACCTCAACGACCGGATCGAGGAGGACGCGCCATGGGACCAGACCTTGTCGGGTGGCGAAAAGCAGCGCCTCGCCTTTGCGCGTCTTCTGCTGCACCGCCCCGATATCATCGTGCTGGACGAGGCAACGTCGGCACTCGATGAGAAGAGCCAGGACAAGATGATGGAGATGATTATTCGCGAATTGCCGAAGGTCACCATCATAAGCGTAGCGCACCGCGCCGAGCTGGAGGCCTTCCACAGCCGCAAGATCACATTGGAGCGGCACAAGGGCGGCGCAAAACTTGTCAGCGATATCGAACTCGTCCCGCGCAAGGACAGACGGAACTTGCTCATGCGCCTTCTGAGGCAACGGCGCGCCAACGGAAAGCCAGCGCGACCTTGAGCAAAGCGGCGCTGCCCTACGCAAAGAGTGAGGCCGCCGGTCGGAGCAGGCGGACCATCGCCGGTTCGAGTCACTGCCCGTATCTGGTCCTGAAAGCACCAGCCGTGGTACCTTGATTCCGGGCAGCTGCTGCTGTCGGAACGTCGATGGCACGAGCGCATTTCCATGTCCGGTGCAACGCCGATGCAACCCGGGTTGATTTCAAAAGCCCAGATTGATTTCGAAAGCAAAGGGACCAGCAATGACAATCGCAAAGAACACGATCTGCCTTTGGTACGACAAGGACGCCGAGGCTGCGGCCCGCTTCTATTCCGAGATTTTTCCCGACAGTTCGGTGAAATCCGTCCACCGCGCTCCCAGCGACTACCCGTCCGGCAAGGCAGGCGACGTGCTGACGGTCGAGTTCACGGTCGCCGGCATCCCCTGTCTCGGCCTCAATGGCGGGCCCGCGTTTAAGCACAACGAAGCCTTCTCCTTCCAGATCGCCACCGACGATCAGCAGGAGACCGACCGCTATTGGAACGCCATCGTCGGCAATGGCGGCCAGGAAAGTGCCTGCGGCTGGTGCAAGGACAAATGGGGCATCTCCTGGCAAATCACGCCGCGCGTGCTGACCGAAGCGATGGCCGCCGGCGGCGATGAAGCAAAGCGCGCATTCGAGGCGATGATGGAGATGAAGAAAATTGACGTTGCAGCGATCGAGGCGGCGCGGCGCGGCTGACAGTCCTGCGGTGACCCGAAGCGGAAGTCGGTGCATCACCCGGTCCGGCCTTCCCGTCAGTCCATTTGCGGCGTGACTTCTGAAAGCAGCCAATCCCTGAAAGCCTTGACTTTGCGCTGACGGATCGCCTCCGGCGGGTAGA
Source organism: Mesorhizobium sp. M0854 (assembly GCF_040319815.1). Classification (NCBI taxonomy): domain Bacteria; kingdom Pseudomonadati; phylum Pseudomonadota; class Alphaproteobacteria; order Hyphomicrobiales; family Phyllobacteriaceae; genus Mesorhizobium; species Mesorhizobium sp. M0854. The sequence goes on along the minus strand of NZ_JAMYOL010000040.1, from coordinate 10,738 downwards.
CGAAATAGAAGCTGGAGGGGGATTTCAGGGCGTGGCCGAAGGGGCGGACGAGTCGCCCGGCGGCAAGGTCGGCCGCAACGAGCATGGTCCGGCCGAGCACCACCCCCTCGCCTTGTGCGGCCGACTCCATGGCAAAGGTGGCAGAGTCGAAGGTAATCCCGCTCTGCGGGTCCACGCCCTCGACCCCGGCGCTTGCTAGCCAGGTCGCCCAGTCGATCGGAAAGCTGTCGCGGATCAGCGTGTGGTGTTTGAGATCCTGAGGCGTGCGGAGCGGATGTGCACCCTCAAGAAGCTTTGGGCTGCACACTGGAAACACCTCCTCGCCGGTGAGGAACTCTGACGTGAGCCCCGGATAGTTTCCGTTGCCATAACGGACGGCGACATCGATGCCGTCGCCGAGGAAGTTGGTCAGCTTCCCGCTTGTCGAAACCCGCACATCGACGTCGCCATGCGCACGGTGAAAGCGATAGAGGCGCGGCACCAGCCATCTCCCCGCGAAGCCATCGGAGGTGCTGACGTTCAATGTCGAGCTCGAATAGCGGGCTGTTGCTGCAGCGGTGGCGGTGGCCAACTGGGCGAGCGCCTCGCGCACCGCCCGCGCATAGGGCTCGCCAACGGCTGTCAGACTCACCGAACGCGTACCGCGCTCGAACAGCTGCACACCGAGCTGATCCTCAAGGTTCTTGATCGCCCGGCTGATCGCACCGTGGGTGACATGAAGTTCCTCTGCCGCCTTGGAGAAACTCAACAGGCGCGCCGCGGCCTCGAAGCTCGGCAAGGTGGTGAGGGGAGGCAGCTTCCGGGGCATGGACCGATCCCTATGTGTGAGCATCGCTCACACATTGTCGCCGATAAGTCGTTTGTCGTCCAGGCCAGAAGCCGGCATGTTTGTTCGCGTAATCAGTCATTCACCGTCGCTGCAAAAGGCGAATTTGATGTGACTGATACTCTCGCTGACAAAAGTCGCGGGGCAACTGCTGAAACCAAAACTGCCGCCACTCTGGGAGAGCACCATGAACGCCAAACGAGTTGAACCGATCGTCGACGTCCTGACCGGCATGGCCGGCCGCATCCTCGCCTCGAGCAGCCGGCGCCGGACTGGGCGGCAGATTGCACGCTTCTCGACCCGCCGGCTCGAAGACCTCGGATTTGCCCGCGACTGGGACGGCTCGATCTATCGGCCGTCGGACCACCGCTAGCCTGAACGAAAGCAACAGCGGACAGGCCCTTCGCCAAAGATCGCTGCCGCAAGGAATTAACGGAGAACGGACATGGCCACCATCCACCCATTCCTCTGGTTCAAGGAGGCCCGCGATTTCTATCTCTCGGTCTTCAAGAACAGCAAAGCGCTCCAGACGCTCGAATATACCGACTGGGTGTCCGGAACCAACAAGACGGTCCCGCATGCCACCTTCGATTTCGAGCTCGAGGGTCTGCACCTTACAGCGCTCAATGCCGGGCCGCAGCCGCCTTTCAACGAGCGGCTCTCGCTCTACATCGAGACCAGGGACCAGGCCGAGACCGACTACTACTATGAGGCGCTCACCGCCGGCGGCGGCAGGGCACAACCCTGCGGCTGGCTCACCGACAGATACGGCGTCTACTGGCAGGTCATCCCGGAAATCCTGCCGCGGCTGAGTGCCGATCCGGACCGCGAAAAGGCCAACCGCGTCCGGCAGGCGATGTACGGGATGCGCAAGATCATCATCGCCGACCTCGAAGCCGCATATGCCGGCAAGGCCTGACCCTCACCGCAATCGCAACGAACGGAGAACCCTCATGACATCGCTCGTGGACAGGAAAGTCATCGTCGTCGGCGGTAGTTCCGGCATCGGTCTCGGCGTCGCGGAAGCTGCTCTCAACGGCGGAGCGAAGGTCGTGATCGTCGGACGCTCGCCCGAGAAACTGCTGGCTGCCGAACGGACGCTCAATGCGGGCCGCGTGACCAGCGTGGTCGCCGACATGACCGACGAAGCGGACGTCGCTCGCCTGTTCGACGAGGTCGGTCCCTTCGATCACCTCGTATCGACCGCCGGAACACTGCCGCCCGTCGATCCCATCGGCAGTACCGACATGGAGGCTGTGCGAGGCTTCGTCGATAACAAGCTGATTGGCGCCGTCATGCTTTCCAAGCACGCTGTGCGCACCCTGAAAGCCGGCGGCTCGATGACCTTCACCTCGGGAATAAATAAGGATCGGCCGCCGGTGCCGGGAGGCTCGGTCGTCTCTGCGATTGCCGGTTCGTTCAGCTACTTCGCCCGCGCCCTGGCGCTCGAACTGGCCCCGACGCGCGTCAATGTCGTGTCGCCCGGATGGGTCGATACACCGATGTGGGACATTGTTGGAGAAGCCAAATCCAGCTTCTTTGCCGACATGGCTGCCCGGTTGCCATCGAGAAAAATTCCGACCGCTGCGGACGTCGCCGCCGCCTACCTCTACCTCATGGAAAGCGACTTCACGACCGGCGAGACGATCCGCATCGATGGCGGCCATAACCTGATCTAGCCGCCATTTGCACGCCGCCTGGATGGGCTGAGCCGGCATGACTGCTAGACCGGTGCATTGCTGCCGAAGGCGACGAACGCCGGCGGGTCATGCCGGCGTCGCGCAATCGGGGTTTACATCGGCAGCCAGGTCCCTAGTTTTAGCGTTTCGCGCCGCGCACCTAAGTGTGTGGATGATCGAGGACGGGACCGTGAGCTCTGGCCGGCCCCTCGAAACTTTCAAAGGATGGCTATCATGACACAGGCCAAGAATGGCGACACCGTGCGCATCAATTACAATGGCCGCCTGGCTGACGGCACTCAGTTCGATTCTTCCGGCAACGAACCGCTGCAATTCACGTTGGGTGAAGGACAAGTGATCGCCGGTCTCGAAACCCATGTCGAGGGTATGGAGGTGGGCGCGAAAAGCACCGTCACCATTCCCGCCGAGGCCGCCTATGGCCCCCACCGCCCCGAAGCGGTCATGACCGTCGACCGCGCCCGCGTACCAGACAACATCAATGTCGATATCGGCGCTCGACTGCAGGTCAGAACCCCGGAAGGGCGCCCGATGCCGGTAACAGTCGTCGGCGTGGACGACACCAGCGTCAAGCTCGACGGCAATCATCCGTTGGCCGGACGCGATCTCGTGTTCGACGTTGAACTGGTCGAGATCGTTCAGGCGGCGTAGGGCACGGCAAAGCGCGTGACGGCCATGATTTTCGGGTGACGCATTTCGACCGGCGGTTCCGGCGGTGCGTCACCTGTCGGAGGGAAAGACCGCGACGGGGAAATCGTGTAGCGTGCAGCAACCCATAGAGACATTCGGCATCTGGAATGTCCAATTCAGCGTCGCGGTCTCGAGGACCTGTGGAAGACCTCGCTTGACAGCCGACTTCTCGTGACCGCAAAGTCCCGTGATGCGGGCGATTGGCTGGAATAGAATTGCGCGTGCCGGTGCAATCGTGCTGATGATTGGCACAAATGTTCCTGCGCCGGCACGTTCCGACTCGCTCCTTTTCACAAGCCCGTCCCAGCCGGCCAATGTCGGCGATGCGATGCTGGCGGCTGCCAATTATCATGATTCCGGCGACTATGATCGCGACCTTGCCGCTGTGGCGAAGCAGGCAGGCGACTGGGTCGTCAAGCGCGCAATGGAGGTGCCTCGCCCCGCACTGGTGCTCGATATCGACGAGACGGCTTTGGCCAACTGGGAAGTGATCACACGTGACAATTTCGGCCGCCCGATCGGCGGCGCCTGCGACATCGCAATCGACGGTCCCTGTGGCTGGGCCGCCTGGGATCAGCTTGCGAAGGATCCGGCGATCGACCCGGTGCTGGAGGTTTTCCGGCAGGCACGAACGGCGAAAGTCGCGGTGTTCTTCATCACCGGACGTCCGGAGGACCAGCGTCAGGCAACCGAACAGAACCTGCAGTCGGCCGGCTATGCCGGCTACGAGCACCTTTACATGGTCCAGCCTGGGGCCAAATACGGCTCCGCCGCAGATTTCAAGGCACCCATAAGGGCCGAAATCGAAAAGGCCGGCTACACGATAATTGCCAATGTCGGTGACCAGCCATCCGACCTGTTCGGTGGGCATGCCGAGAAGCTGTTCCTGCTGCCTAATCCGTTCTACCGGGTTCGCTGACGGCCGGAACGGCACAAGCCCGGATCCTCGGCTCCTTGCCGAGCACCTACTAAGGTATCAAGACGACTTTGCCGGTCGCGCCGCGCTCGTCCAGCAGGCGATGTGCGTGGCTGGCCTGGTCGAGCGGGAAGCGGCCACCTTTGGTCACCACAAGCTGACCACCAGCGGCCAGATCGAACAGCTCCAAAAGGCCGTCACGGAGCCCGTCCGTAGACAGCAACGGCAGCAGGGCAAAACCCTTCAGCGACTGGTTGCGGCCGATCATCGCCTCCATCTCCGGGGCGCCGAGCGCGTATCTGCCGAGTGCTGCAAACACCAACTCTCCGCGAGGTGCCAGAGCCTCCAGCGCAACCCCCGTCAGCGGGCCGCCGACAATGTCGTAGATGATGTCAACGCCGGCGCCGTCTGTCGCCGCCCGGACGTGCACCGGCCAATCCGTGTTGCTGTAGTCGACGGCAGCATCGGCTCCCAGCGACAAAGCAAGGTCGAGCTTGGCCTTGCTGCCGGCTGCCGCGATGACACGGCCTGCGCCGGCGCGCTTGGCAAGCTGGACGAGCAACGAACCGACGCCGCCCGCGGCAGCGGCGACCAGCACCGATCTGCGGGCGGGCGGGCTTTGCCACGATAGATACAATGCCGTCAGTCCTTGCACCATCAATGCCGTCGCGTTTTCGAACGAGAGCGAATCCGGCAAGGGCACGGCCAGGCTTGCGTCGATCGTCACATACTCGGCATAGCCGCCAAACGGGCGGCTCGAGGCGAACAACGGCGCGGCGACGCGCGTGCCGAGCAAGGAAGCGTCCACCCCCTGCCCAAGCGCCTCCACGATCCCGGCGGCCTCGACGCCAGGGATCATCGGCAGTTGCGGCGTCACCGCATAGCGATCCGCGCGCATCAGCACTTCGAAGAAATTCACCCCGGCCGCATGAACGCGGACCAGGACCTCGCCGGCTTGCGGCTCAGGCTTCGGCACCGTGACTATGTCGAGAACGTCGGGCCCGCCGAAGCGGCTCAGTTGAATGGCTCTCATCGCATGCACCGATAGCTGTTGGCATCGGCCGCTGTTTGCCACTATCTGCCTGGCTTCGACTACACACCAATTTGTCCGCTGCTGACCGGGAGGTGACCATGGCCAAGCCGATCAAGAGACTGCCGATGCTGCCGGCGGAGCGCGCGCTGAAAGTGATTTCGGGGCGCTGGAAGGCGGTCATCCTGTACCATCTCTTCGACGCGCCCCGGCGGCTGTCGGCGCTGCAGGCGCTGATGCCCGATATCACCCAGAAAGTGCTGATCCAGCAGCTTCGCGAAATGGAAGAGCACGGCCTCGTCCGCCGCGAGATCTTTGCCGAGATACCTTCGCGCGTCGAATATTCGGCGACGCGGCTCGGCCTCAGCCTCGAGCCGATCCTGCTGGCACTTTGCCAGTGGGGCCAGCATCACGCGGACGAGCTGAATGAGATGGACCGCCTTGCCGATTGCATCATCAGACCACGGCAAGCGCAGGACGCCCATGCTGTGTAAACAAAAGGGGCGGCGCATGCGCCGCCCCAATGGTTGGAAGAATTAATCCTTGGGAGGACTGTTCGAACCTGTGCTCAGGCCGCCTTGACTTCCTCGGCGACGGCATCGGCCTGACGCGCCGTCTTCAGCACCCTGGCCCACCATGCAATGTCGTTGACCAGCGCGGTTGCCGCCTGGTTGAGGTGCTCGAACTCGTCGAGCTTCTTGTCGCCTTGCTTGACCGCAAGGAAATCGGCCCAGGAGATGTGTACGGCGGACTTCACCGGCGCCATCTGCAACTCGACCGCATGCAGCCTCAGCTGCTCGACCGCGCGCGCGCCACCGACGCTGCCATAGCCGACGAAGCCGGCCGGCTTCTTGTTCCACTCGTTGGCGGCGTAGTCGATGGCGTTCTTCAGCACGGCCGTCGGGCCATGATTGTATTCGGCGGCGGTGAAGATGAAGCCGTCGAATCCGGCGACCTTCTTTTGCCAGCGCTGCGCCACTTCGTTCTGCGACGGCGCCCAGGCGGAGGATGCGACCTCATCGAAGAACGGCAGCGGGAAATCGCGCAGGTCGACGACTTCGACGTCGATGTCGGCGTGCGACTTGGCGATCTTGGCAATCCATTCGGCCGGGACGTCGGCAAAGCGCGCGGCGCGGGTCGAACCAATGACGATGGCAATTTTGGGTTTTGACATAGAGGGGCTCTCCTTACAGGAATACTGGTATCGTTTAGATACCTGAGCTATATGAGTAACTGGCCGCTCAATGTGCAAGGAGGCACTTTTTTGTTACCAAGGCACCCGCACCGCACCGAGGACTGCCGCGCCATCTCGGAAATCCTGCAGCGCGTCGGCGACAAATGGACGGTGCTCGTGGTCGGCAAGCTTGGCAACGGGCCGCTGCGTTTCAACGAGTTGCGCAGCGCGGTCGGCGGGATTTCGCAAAAGATGCTGACCACGACCTTGCGCGGGCTCGAGCGCGACGGCTTCGTTACACGCACCGTGTTCCCGACCATCCCGCCGCGGGTCGACTACGAATTGACCGATCTTGGCTACGAACTGCTGGTGCCGGTCGATGCGCTCGGCGAATGGGCACGCAAGAACACCGAGCGCGTCAAGGCGGCGCGCGAGAAGTTCGACGCCATGCACAGCTGAACCCTTGTGCTGCAAAGGTTTGAACCTGCCCGGGAGCCTCCGGATGAGCGCTACTGCTGTAACTGCATCTTGGTCTTCGGCAGCTTCTCGATCCGGTTCCATTTCGGGTTGGGACTGACCACCCTGCCGCCAATTGTGCAGGTCGTGGTCGTCTCCTTGCGGCAATTGCTCACCGTCGTGCCGCTGGTGTCGCATTTCGTCGCCGAGCAGATCTCGCACTTGGCCGCTTGCCCGTTGATGGTGCGGTTTTCCGACGTGCAGGTGGCGCCTGGATCGCCTTTTTTGACCTCGGCAAAAGCGCTTGCGGACGACAGGCAGAGCAAGGCTGCAAAGGCACCCGCCAGGGCAGCGTTCAGCATGTGTTGACGCATTGTCTTTCCTCCCAATATCCCGTCGGTCGCGCTGCAGGCGCGCATGCGGGAAACCCGTTAGCCAAAGACCACGCGGGATCGCTGTCCGCATCCCCCGCGCGGGAGAGACGGCTGTTTAAATCCGTCTTCTGGAATCAGGCCGGGTCAGCCTTCGGCCGGAACCGCCTTCGGCTTGCCTTCGCCGTCCAGCGCCACCATGACGAAGTCGGCATGGGTGACCTTCTCCATCAGGTCGGAGAGATAGCGCTGCGCCCAGGCCTCGACCTTGAGCGTCATCGAGGTGCGGCCGACGCGTTCGACATGCGTATAGATGCACAGCGTGTCGCCGATCTTCATCGGCTTGGCGAAGGACATTTCCTTCACCGCCGCCGTCACCACGCGGCCCTTGGCGCGCTCGGCGGCGCGGATGCCGCAGGCGAGATCCATCTGCGCCATCACCCAGCCGCCAAAAATGTCGCCTGCCGCATTGGCGTCGGAAGGCATGGCCAGCGTCCTGAGCGTCAGATCGCCGATCGACCGCCCGTCCGCGTAATGCACCATTTGGCCAATCCTCTCGAAGCCGATTGTCCCGATCCCGTATCGTCATGGCACGGGCAGGTCAACGCGCCACTGAACAGTGTCGCGGCCTGAGGTTCGGCTATCGGTCGACAGTGTTTAAAAGATGCTGTGCGGAGCGGGACGTAGGCATAGGCGTTGCCCTCGCGAATAACATGACCGATTCCTGGAAAGGGCAGGTGCATGCCTGCGACGAGCAGGCCATCCGCCGACACCATGTCGAGCACCTTCTTGCGTGTGGCGATTGCGGCCTCCTGGTCCACGTCGAAGGCGATTGCCCATTCCGGATGCGCAAATTGCAGCGCGGAGGCGTGAATTACGTCAGTGAAGAGCAGCAGGTGGTTGGCCCTCCGAACGGCCTCGCTGAGCCCCGGCTGGCCGCCTACTGGACAGGTGTCCGACGTTCGAGCGCTCGACGCAACGTCGGCGCCTCTTGCTCGATATGATCCCACAGACGGTTCGAGATCGGCCCGTGCGGCCGGTCGCGGCGGCGCGCCACCACCAACTCCTCGGTGCGGCCTGGCAGATGACGGCCGGCAACGGATTGCAGGCGTCCGTCGCGCAGCTCATCCTCGATCAGGAAGCGGGGCATGTGGCCCCACGCGAGGCCCTGCAGGATGATTTCCTTCTTCATCCCCTGGTCGGCCACCATGCATTGCGGCGCACCCTCGATCATGAAGTAGTCTTGTTGCGGTGAATGGCGGGCCGTGTCGCGCATGACACATTGGGTGAACGCGTGCATCTGATCCGGCGTGATGGGGTGCTTGATCCGCTCCGGTAGAAAGCCCGACGCCACTACTGGGACGAAGGGCACCTTGCACAGATCGATCCATTCCACCCGCGGATCGGTCTTGTCGATCCAGTGCAGGATCAAATCGGCTTCGTCATCGAAGAGGCGCTCCCACGGGCCGCCCACCGCCTCGAAGTGCAGATGCAGGCGTGTGCCCGGACACTGGGCGAAGAACCGTCCGAGCATGCCCAATGCCTGCGGACGCGGGCAAAGGTCGCCGATCACCACATGGATCTCGCTTTCTTCGCCCATTGACAGCTGAGCAGCATGAAGCCGCAAGCCCTCGAGCTCGCGCAGCAGCGATTGTGCCCTGCGATGGAACGACAGCCCTGCCTCGGTGGGGCGCACGCGATAGCCGCTGCGATCCAGGAGAACGAGGTCGAGTTGCCGCTCCAGCTTTGCAACGGCTGCGAACACAGCCGGGTGCGAGCGATGCAGCATGGCCGCCGCAGGCTGAAAGCCGCCGCAGCGGACCACCGCATCGAAGCATTGCAGGTCGTGCAAAGTGAATTCGGCCATGTCAGCTTCTATTACAGAGATAGTCCTATCTTTGTAATATCCTCAAAAGCGCGCCGCAGCTAGGCTTTGCCACATTCAACGCTCCAAGAAGGAAGGTGTATTCACCATGAATGAGCTGGATTTCGTGACCGTCGGCGATGGCACACGCATCGCCTACCGCATCGACGGCGACGCCGGGAAGCCCGTGCTGATGCTGTCGAATTCCATCGCCACGACGCTGCGGATGTGGGACATGCAGGTCGGCGAGCTGTCGAACCATTTCCGTGTTCTGCGCTATGATTTTCGCGGCCACGGAGGGTCGAGCGTTCCGGCCGGCGCTTATTCGCTCGACCGGCTTGGCCGCGACGTGATCGAGTTGCTCGACACCCTGGGCATTGAACGCGTACACTTCCTCGGTCTGTCGTTGGGCGGCTTCGTCGGGCAGTGGCTCGGCATCCACGCGCCCGAGCGGATCGAGCGCTTGATCCTGAGCAACACCTCGTCCTACCTCGGACCGGCAAAGCAGTTTGACCAGCGGATTGCCGCCGTGCTGCAGGCGCCGGATATGTCCGAAACCGCCGAGATGTTCCTGGGCAACTGGTTTCCTGCGCGTATGCTGGCGGCCAACGAGCCCGTCATCGAAGAATTTCGCGCCATGCTGCTGGCCATCGACCGGCAAGGCCTGGCTGGTCTGTTCGCGGCGGTTCGCGATGCGGACCTTCGCCGAACCGTAGCGCTGATTTCCAGGCCAACGTTGGTGATCGCCGGCCGGCACGACACTGTGACAGCCGCCAGCCATAGCGAGTTGATCGCGGCGATGGTGCCCGGCGCGAAACTGGTTGTCCTGCCCGCGGTCCACTTGTCGAATGTCGAGTACCCCGCCGAGTTCATGGAGGCCGTGCTTGGTTTTCTGCGCTGAGCTGGAGCACGACAGGGACGCTGAGTGAAACCCCGGTTTGAACATCCCCGCATGGACCGCAACCTATGATGCGTTAGCGCGCAGTGCAGGCTAGACTGAGCAACATCAACAGCGGATGACGGCTGACATGGCACTTGGCTTTCGCCCATTAACGCCCGATCTGTGGCCGGCGCTCGAGGACCTGTTCGGTGACAGCGCCGTCTGCAGTCGCTGTTGGTGTATGTACGGACGGATCGGCAGTTCTTATCGAAAGCGACCCCGCGAGGAAAACAAGGCAGCGTTCCGGCAGGCCGTCCAGCATGGTCCGCCTCCGGGTTTGCTCGCTTTCGACGGCGATACAGCTGTCGGCTGGTGCCAGGTGACACCGCGAGATGCCCTGCCCTGGCTCGATCGGCTGTGGCAGCTCAAGCGCGTGGATGACAAGCCGGTCTGGTCTTTGTCCTGCCTCTACGTGCGAAAAAGATACCGCAGGCGAGGCGTAACATCCCAGCTGATTGGAGAGGCTCTGGAAATCGCAAGGCGCGCAAATGTGCCTGCGCTCGAAGCCTATCCTTTCGAGGCCGACGTATCGCCGAGTGCTTCCGGCAGCGGATATGCCTCCACCTTCGCGCGCGCCGGGTTCAGGGTCGTCGCTCGCAGAACGCCGGCCCGCCCGATCATGCGCTATGATTTCAAGCAGATTGCCGATCATCGCCTGTGATCGCAGCTTGAAGTTTCGGCTATGGGTGGATAGTGTTGAAGAAGTCGGCGATGAAGCCGTGGATCCACTCGCACCGAAGCGTCTTGATTAAGGTCGACGCGACCTCCTCGCCT
>NZ_JAMYOL010000039.1:0-39780 GCF_040319815.1 Mesorhizobium sp. M0854 | reverse complement strand
TATGGCGACGGCGGCTGGGCCGGCCTTTATTCGGATTGCGTCGTCAACGATCTGATCCTGCCGATGTGCTCGCCTTCCTATCTTGCCGAACTGCGCGCGATCTCACCGGATCCGCGGGAGCAGCTTCGCCATGCGCGGTTGATCGACAGTGTGAAGGCCTATTTCCGGTGGGATTATTGGCTGCCGTGCAACGGTATCCAGGGCGCCCGCATGACGTATCCCTATCGTTTCGACCGTTCGTCAATGTCAGTTCAACTGGCGAAGGACGGTGCAGGTGTGGTCCTGGAAAGCACATCCATCGCATTCGAGGACCTGGTTTCGGGTTCTCTGGTTCCGGTCTCGATAGAGTTCGAGGTCATCGAGTTTCCGGGATACTGGCTGGTCTGTCCTTCGCGGCATATGAACCGGCGCGCGGTTCGCCTGTTTTCGGACTGGGTGTCACGCGTGGGTAAGCGCGACACCGATCTGGCTCGCCGGTTTCTGGCGGATAAGCAACTGCGCATATCGTTCGAACGACGGCCTCATTTCGGGGCACGGGATGACAAAGCGGCGCCAATGGCGTGAACAGTTCGGCGTTCAAGACATGGCAAGACGAAGATTGACAGCACGTTGCGGTTGAGGAGCTGGCAAAACCCAGGCTGTGTGCAAGCGAATGGGTTGGCCCCGCTTTTCATTTTCCGCGTAGCCTGTGCCTGTGGCTGCCCGCGCCACAAGGCATTGGTGCAAAATGTGGCATTAGGCACAATCAGCTCTTTGATGCCGCCTGCTATGTCGGCCTTGCCGGGCAGCGAACGGACTCCGGGCGTGCGCACGCCGTCATGCGGTTGAGAACGGCGCAGCCGATGGCGACCTCGGTCTGCTGAGCCGAAAAGGAGCGGGCTCGCAGGCGACGTCCGATCAGCCCCTTGTAGCGCCCGACGGCGGTCTCGATCAGGGCGCGCTTGCCATAGCCGGTGGACGCCTGCCAATTCAGCCTTCCATCATTGGCGATCGCCGTGATGTGACCGTCCCTTTGACCGGGTGGTCCGGTGTCATCACTCTCCACGGCCGTTGAACGTGGCGGGATGACTATCCTTGCGGGGACGCTGTGTTGCAGCACCGCGCAGTAGGTGGGACCGCCATCATATGCTCCGTCGGCCGTGAATTGGTCGATCTCTGCGTCGATCCGGTCGAGCAGCGGCTTCACCTGCGTGGGATCGTCGCCGTCCTGGTCGGTCAGACAATGGGCGATGATCTCGCCGCTGTCGGCATTGAGAACCAAATGCAGCTTGCGCCAGGTCCGGCGTGATCTGGCACCGTGCTTGTCTTCCAGCCATTGGCCGGCGCCGTAGACTTTCATCCGGTGCTATCGATCAGCACATGCAGCGGACCGTCCTCGGATGCCGCTGCCGCTTGGCCGATGGTTCCCATATCTGCGCCCGGCGGCTTAGCGTCGTGTGATCGGGAACCGGTAGATCAAGCCCCATCAGATCGAGCAGCGAGGTCGCCAATCCCTCGCTCTGGCGCAGACGAAGCCCGAAGACGCATCCCAGTGTCAAGACCGCCTCGATGGCGAGATCGGAATAGCGGGGCTGGCCGCCGCGGGTCGTTCTTCGCGGCGCATGCCACCTGGCCAAGGCTTCTTCTGTCAACCACAGCGTCAGACTGCCGCGCCGCCGAAGGCCCGCCTCGTATTCCGGCCAGTTTGTCACCTTGAATTTCATCTTCGCGACTCGGTGACGGCGGCTGGCATTGTGTTTGTAGGGTATCGGGCGAAGATCATGTCGTTGGCGATCTCGCCTGCCTATCGGCAAACCCTTGAAAAATGTTCCACGCACCAACGCCTCGACAAACACCTTTCTTCATACATTTCCCGAACGACCCCCAAGCGCAAAGCCTCCCCATGAGAAAAGAGCATCCCATGTCTTTCACGCCATTGATTGCCCCGAGATCAAGGCCCGCTACCGGGATTTTCATCTGATCAGCATTGTGGTGCGGAACGCTGGAATCGACGTGCCGGATGCACAGGCGTTGAACGACACGATTGCGGCGGCGGAACAGGCGGCGCTTCGCGATGACGCCCAAAGGGACGCGCATCTTGCGGCGTGGGCCGTTGCCTACGAGGCTTTCGGCACAAAGGCCAATCGAACGCCGTGCTCGGCCGCCGCGCTTCTCAAGCGGGTGCGGAAAGATGGCTCTCTCCGCGGATTTCCCCACTGGTTGATGCCTACAATGCCGTCAGCGTGTTGTATGGCCTTCCGATTGGCGGGGAAGATCTCGATCTCTACCAGGGGTCCCGAGACTTTTAATTGCGAAGGGAGCGGAGCCATTCGACACGATCGAGCAAGGTGAAATGGTAACCGAGCATCCCGAACCGGGCGAAGTCATCTGGTGCGAGGTGTCACGTGCCGCCGCTGGAACTGGCGGCAGGGGCGGCGCACCATGGGTCACGGTCGATACCCGCGCCATGTGGCTCGTGCTGGAAGCCCTCGGCCCAATGTCAGCTATACAGATGACGGGCACCGGAGAGCATTTGATGGGACTTATCCAAGCGTTGTGCCCGGGTGCGCGAATCGAAACCGCGCGGATCAACGAGTCCACTACATCTCGTGTCCCTTAGGGCATGGCCCCACCTTCCGGAAAAACACCCCACTCAGCCCTGTCCGGATCTGGCGCTCCTTGCTCGCTCCGCTGGCCTACACAGTTGATTGCGAACGACCCAGAACGGCTCTCGAAAACGAGCGTCGAACGAAATCAGATCACTGCTTGTTCTCCCTTAGCGTTGTTTGGCGTACTTTTATCGCGATGCCCTCTTGTGGGCCGTGCCATAACGCAGTTGATGATCATGCCTGACTACGAAGCGTCGGCCGCCGATAGTCTGGATACAGCGCTCGCTGTGCTGGATGAGGTATGTTATCGCCTGAGATCTGACCGCCTCATCCCAGCGGACAAAACGGGGCAGGGAGGGGGCTTTTCAGAGCCCGGACGCCTTGGTGAGATTGACGCGGAAACGATCGCGCCGGCGCTGATACTTTCGCGTCATCTCGGCCGAGGCGTGACCGAGCTGCTTTTGCACATAGCGCTCGTCGACCTCGGCCGAGGACGCGAGGCCGGCGCGCAGCGAATGGCCAGCAAACTTTTGACCGCGTTCGCCCTCCGACAGATCGCCACGCACGCCGGCTGCGAGCGCCGTGCGCTTGACCAGCCGCGCAACTTCCTGGTCGTTAAGCCGATCGGCGCCGACTCTTTTGCCTTGCCCTATTACCCTTCGGAACAAAGGGCCATGGCCGATCCGCGCCAGCTTCAGCCAGGTTTGCAGCGCGACCACCGGGCAGGTGGCGTCGGAGGAGCCGCGGCCGACCTCGACCTCGCGCCAGCCGGTTTTGCCGCGCAGGGTCACCAGCACGCCCTTGTCAGGAAAAAACTCAATCCAGCCAGAAGAATCCTCGGTCTGGTCGCGACCAACGTCGAGCCCGACGATTTCCGAGCGCCGCAGCCCGCCGGCGAAACCCAGAAGCAGCATGGCGCGGTCGCGCAGCCCGCGCAGCGTGCCGCGGTCGAGGGTTTCCAGCATGGCGATCAGATCCTCAGGCAGGATCGCTTCCTTCTGCCGGGGAGGGGAGGCGTGGGTGTTGCGAACGCCAGCCATCACCGTGGCGATATGCCGATCCTTGCGGTCCAGCGGCTGGCCGCGCTGGGCAAAATTCCAGGAGAGCGACGAAAGCCGGCGCTCGATGGTTGAAACGGTGTTGGGCTTTTTGTCGCCAGTGGCCGTACCTGACGCGCAGGCGGCGATATAGAGCCCGACGACCTCAGGATCGGCCGGGAACATCTCGATGCCTTGGCGCCGGCACCAGCTCGAAAAATGCTTCCAGTCGGCTGCGTAGGCGCGGCGCGTGTTGGCCGAACTCGCCGCCTCGATATAATCGCGCGCGCGGCCGGCGAGCGCCTCAAGCTGCGCAGGCAGGCTGGGATTGGCAATGGCTGGAAGGGGAGGGGACGAGGCTAGGTCGGCATCGCCCATCTGCATGACGATATCGATGATGTCGGGCATGTCGTCCTCGCCGGAAGCAGCGGATGATCGTTGCGCGTCGCCAGCCATGCTCATGCCGCTTCGATATCCGTTTGGGAGAAGTCTTTGCCGACGAAAAGCAGCGGTTCATCCGCACGCTTTGCCAAAGCATAGGACAGGCAATCGGCAAAATTCAGCGCCGCCGGGTGGTGGCCCTTGCCGTAAGTCAGCCAACCTTGGGTCGCAAGATCAACCAATTCGGAGTCGACAGGAATGATGTCGGCCTCGATTTTGCGCAGCCAAAGATCGATCTCGGCCAATGCGTGTTCGCCGCGCCTGCTGACCAGCACCATGCGTGCCTCGAGCACGCAGGTTGCCGGGACCAGACGGATTGGGTCCAAGACCAGCGCTCGTTCCAGCCTTGCTGCCTCAGGCTCGCTCCGAAGGATCGCTACAACAGCTGAGGTATCGATCACCATCAGTTAGGGATTCCATGCTCGTCATACCCGATGATCTCCTCGTCGCTGCGACTATCCAGTTCAGGCAATCGTGCCACTCTTTCTCGGATGGCGCGCAATTCTGCCAGCAAACGCTCCTGAGCGGTCTCTCCAAAGCCCAAGCGGTGCAAGCGCTCGCTCAGGGCCTGGTGAATGGCTGCCGTCTTGCTGATGCCCTGGCGGCGCGCGAGTTCATCGGCGAGAGCCACGGTGGCCGGATTTTTGATGTTCAGGGACACGAAAGACTCCAAAATTCTACCTTTCTGGCCAATTCTACCATGGACCCCTAGCCTCGTAAAGGACGAATGATAATGCAAGATTATCATTCGTTTAACGTGGAAGACAGGCACAGCGCTTTTTGCCCATTTACGTTGCCAAAAGCGCCGCCATGATTCATCGTGCCTTCGATGATTCTTCGCCCCAAACCCTCTCGGCCTCGCGGCACGCTGCCCGGTGCCGGCGCTGCGTCGCCGGTGGCTGCGGTGCCGATGTGGCTGCGCCGAGCCGTTCTCGACGCGCAAAGCCTTGCGGGAAAAGATGTTGAAGACGTCGCGCTCACCGCCGGCGCCGCCATCTGCGCGCTCGATGCAGTGGTGCGCCGGCAGGAACGCGGGGCTGGCGCCTGGCGGCAGCGCCTGGCGCTTGTCGCTGCCGCGGTGACGGCAAAGCAGGCCGGCCGCGTCGAGGATGAAGCGGCATTGCGCGACGCCGTGCTGCTCACACGGCCGGGCGACAATGTCGGGCCCGCCGGTCATTTGCTCCTCGCCTGGCGCCGGCTGGCATCCCGGCCCGCGGAGGAGTTGCTGACCGAGCCGAGCATCGCCAGGGTTCTGGAGGATCTTGGCCACGCCCAAGACGACGAGGCGGTCAGCGACCTAGCGAACGAGCTTCGCCAGCTGGCCGCCAGTGGAAGGGCGGTGGGACTGATCACTGGCGCCATCGCGATCGCCGAACGCCGGGGCCTTGGGCGCGCCCTTGGCGCCTGGCTCGCCGACGCCTTGCTCGCGCAGCGCCTGGGCTGGACGCATGCAATCCCTTTGTTGGGCGGCGAGGCGGCCTTAGCTGTGGGCACGGGTCGGGCGCGTCGACCAATGACTGCCGCTCTGGCTGCGGGTGCCGAAATGGAATCCGATGGGGCCAAAGGCCTGCTGGCCGCGCAGGCACGCGCCGCGCTGCGCGCCGTTGACCTTTCCGCCGACCTCGAGCGTCGCGCGGACCGGCTGCTGGCGGTCGCTCCAAAACTCCGGGCCAAAGCGGCGAACATGGTCGTCGAAAGAGTCCTGTTCGACGACGCAGTCGTGGCGTCGGCAAAGATCGCCGGCATGAGCGACCGCGGGCTCCGCCGCTTGTTCGACCGTCTGGTCGAGTTCGGTGCCGTGCGCGAGCTGTCCGGCCGCCCGACGTTCCGCATTTACGGACTGTGAAGGCGATGGTTGAAGCGCGGGCGAAACAGGGGAGGGGACGATCAGGCGACGGTGGATCAAATGACCATTTGTTCGACCGCGAGCTGGATCATCTGCCGCCGGAAGTGCGCTGGCGCGAATGGATGAACCGTGTCGAAGCGACCATCTTTGCAGCAAGCGAACCGGTGTCGCGCGAAACGCTGGCGAGGGTCGTCGGCAAGAGCTGCAGCATCGACCTCCTCATCGACGACATTCGCGAGGAACTGCGTGGCCGGCCCTACGACCTTGTCGCCGTCGCCGGCGGCTGGAAGCACCTGACCCGGCCGGCCTATGCCGATGCCATCCGCGCCGCTGTCGGTGACGGCGAGAAGGCGACCGACCTGACGCAGTCAGAGGTGCTGGTACTGATGTGCATCGCCTATTTCCAGCCGATCACCCGCGCCGAACTGTCCTCCTTCTTCGGCAAGGAAATCAGCCGCGACTTCATCGGCCATCTGCGCGGCGCCGGCATGCTCGCCTCCGGTCCGCGCAGCCCGACGCCGGGTGCGCCCTACACCTACGTCACGACCAAGGAATTCCTGCTGGAGTTCGGGCTCGACACGCTGCGTGACCTGCCGGATTTCGAGGCGCTCGAGGACGCCGGACTGCTGTCGAAGGAAAAGCTGCTGGCGGGGCACATCATCCCTGGCTTTGCCGTCCGCCCAGAGCCCGTCGGAGTCGAACTCGACGAATAGCCGCGGCGCTTTGTGTGTGAAGCTTGTCCGAAATTCGTAGCATATTTCGGACATCTTGCCCGCCACTTCGTCCGAAATCGGACGACAGATTTCGGACAAAGCCCCGGCATCAAACGCCAATATCTCGATCTGCGGTCGCCGCTGGAAACGTGGCCTGTGAGAGGCGAGCCGCCTTTAAACTGGTCGTATATCCCGATTAATAATAAGAATTTAATGAACTTCCCATAGTTTACTAGCGATAAGAGGTCATTTTCGACAGTGAAAGGTGCGCAAAGGAAAATCCCCATGAGTAAACTTAACATCGATATAGCTTGATTAACGCGAATCAGGCATCATGAAAACAATGGCTTATGCGCTCGACAGTCTGCCTCTCAACACCGATCGGGCCGGTTTCCCGCGCGACCGAGGTTTTGGTCCGCCTCGACGAGCGGCTCGCCCGCTCTCCCGTCCGCGACGGTTTTGTCGGACGCCAGCATTTTGCCGACGCGGCCGCAGCACTTTGGCTGGAGGGCGAGCTCGTCCACCTCGAGGACGTGGTGCTGCACGACGCCCATATGGACATCCGCACGCCGACCCACGAACTCACCCGCGCGCACGCGGTGCTGCGAACCCGCCGGCGGATTTTTGCGCAAAAGCCGGACTGGGCGCTCAGCCGCGACGGTTTTTTGGCCCTGACCGGCCGCGGCGGCGCGACGCCGGCATCGGGGCCAAAAAGCCGGGACGGGCAGGGGGCTGGAGCCAACTCTTTTGAAGCCGACGGTCGCGATGATGCTGAGGACGATCTGCTGGCCGAAGAATTTTCCGAGATCGATGCCGTCCTGGCACGCTCGTCGAAGATTCTGAGCGGCGCCGACATGCCTGGTCGAAAGGAGGAAACGTCACGACGTGACCGGCCGGAGCCGCAAAACGGCCTGATCTACGATTTCGACTGGAATGAAGAAGAACGCCTGGCCGAATGGCAGGACGTTATCGCCAGGCCGCGCGATCTGCCGGTCGTCCTGCGCGCGGCGTTGCTTCTCGACGCCTGGTCCGACATTGAGGTGCTGCAGCATGCCGCCTGGCTCGCCGCGCTGCTGCGCCAGGAAGGTCTTGCCGCCAACCATCTCGCCAGCCTGCATCTCGGCGCCAAAAACATTCCGCGCGAGCGGCGGCGGGCGCGCAATCGAAGCGATCGGCTTTTGGCCTTGCTCGATGCCATTCATGAGGCAGCACTCGCCGGGCTGAAGGAGCACGATTCGGCTGGTGCTGGCCAAAAGCCAGATGGAGCGAAAACTCCGCGAGCGCCGCGCCAACTCGAAATTGGCCGATGTGATCGAACTCGTGCTGTCCCGGCCACTCGTCTCGGCAGGCATGATCCAGGAGCGGCTAAAAGTGACAAAACAGGGGGCGCTCAATCTGGTCGGCGAGCTTGGCTGCGCGAGATGACGGGCAGGGGAAGGTTTCGCGCGTTGGGGATTGTGTGAATTGCGGCGGTTCGTCATAAGAGCTCTTCAACTTTGCGAACTTGCGATCTGCCATAGGAGAATGTCGTCATAGCCGCTCCAAGGCCCAGCAATCATAGTGTGACCGCGTCGCATGCTGGAGCTGTCGTCGTCTCCGCTTTCGCGCCTTGGTCGAGGAGACAGGCTTGATCGAACGTCCGCTCTCAATCGGGGCGACACTCGCCGACTTGGAGCGCAATGGAAGGCCTCCGCATAACGTCCGCCAGTTCCAAAGCGCCCTACGGGTGCTCAACCAAGCAGCGCATGGCATCGATGTCGATGCGGGAGCCGCCTCCGATGCGGCTAATGTCGCCGCCCGTTTCCTTGCTGAATTACGCGCAATGCTGCCTGGGTGCGCCGAATGAGCACCGAACCTGATCTTACCATAACCCCCGATGCTGACGCGCGCCGCCTGGCGCTCGAAGCCATCGCCACACTGGTTTACGTCAAGAAGACTGCAGCTGACCAAATCCTCCGTCGAAGCGGCGTCTCCGAGGATTTGATTCGTCGCTTCCTCACCGAGCGCGATCCCTCCACCGGCGAGAAACGCTCGAAGCGCGATGCTGGTGCCATCGTGCTTGAAGAGTTGGCGAACACCGGAGCCGATCACCCCGTGGTGCGCAACATTATAGCCATCGCAGCCGACTGGTCGGCGTTTCACCTCGCACAAAACGAGTATCAGGCCCGCGCGGTTGTTCAGAAGGCCCGCGAGATGCATGGTGTGCTCGAGGCGGCCGACGCTCGCGAGCGCAAACAAGCAGAAGCTCTCAGGGGCACTGAGGTTCAACAACGCCGTCGCGAACAGAGGGAGACGCTCGCCCGCCAAAGCTCCCTGCTGCTCGCCCAGTTCGACCAAGCCGCCTCGTCGAGCGACTACCAGCAACGCGGCTATTTCCTCGAGGACCTGTTGAACCGCGCATTCGACCTGCACGGGATACCCGTCCTTCGTGCCTTCCGTCGAAATGGCGGAGGCGAGCAGATCGACGCCGCGTTCGAACTCGACGGCTGGCACTACATCGTTGAGTGTCGGTGGCGGACGCGGCTGGCCGATATCCGCCAGCTCGATGGCCTGGCCGGTCAGGTGGCGCGTTCCGGCCGGCAAACGATGGGTCTGTTCCTATCGGTCGAGGGCTGGTCAGATCACGTCGTGCCGCTTCTCAAACAGAACCCGGACAAAGCCATCTTTCTAATGGAGGGGTTCGACCTGCGCGCCGTGCTCGATCAACGCGTCGATCTTCGCCGGCTTTTGAAGGCCAAGATCTCTGCCTTGAATCTCGAAGCCGAACCCTACTTCTCGGTAGCGAAGATCCTGTGAGCACCGACGAGACCGATGCAGAGGCAGATCACGCAATTCGCTGATAAGGATTCTGAGCATAAAGGTTGATTTTTGCATACCCTTGAGAGGATTGCGTGTCCGAAGTTGTTGACCGACTGAAGAAATTTGTCGAATACGCCAAGCCCCTGACCGATGAGAAAGGCGAATCTCAGGTCTTTTGTGATCGCTTGTTCCAGGCTTTCGGACACGACGGTTATAAGGAAGCCGGGGCCACTCTCGAATTTCGTGTTGCAAAGGCGGGGGCCAAGGGCAAGAAATTCGCTGACCTCATCTGGAAGCCTCATGTTCTGATGGAAATGAAGAGTGCGGGCGAAAAGCTTCACCTGCACTACCAGCAAGCCTTCGATTATTGGATCGCGGCTGTTCCGGATCGGCCCCGTTACGTCGTACTCTGCAACTTCAAAGAGTTCTGGATCTACGACTTCGACAAGCAACTGGGCGAACCGGTCGACAAGGTGAAGCTCGACGATCTTCCCCAGCGCTATCCCGCGCTAAACTTTCTGTATCCCCACCATCCCAAGCCAGTCTTCGGCAATGATAGGGAAACGGTCTCACGGCAGGCGGCCGACAAGATGGCTGAGCTCTTCCGCGGCTTGGTCAAGCGGCCCGGCAAACCCGTAGCGCGTCCCCAGGCCCAGCGGTTCGTCCTTCAGCTGCTTGTTGCGATGTTCGCCGAGGACATCGACCTGATGCCGGCTGCTACCATCCAGAGCATCTACGATGACTGCGTCGAACGCGGTCAATCATCCTATGATCTCTTTGGTAGCCTGTTTCGCCAGATGAACGATCCAAAAGCGGCAGAAGCGGGCCGCTTTAAGGGCGTGCGCTACTTCAATGGTGGCCTCTTTAATGCCGTTGATCCCATCGAACTGGATCGTTTTCAGCTTGATCTCATCGGACGGGAAAACGTGGGTGCGGCGACAAAGGACTGGTCGAAGGTCAATCCGGCGATCTTCGGCACGTTGTTCCAAGACAGCATGGACAAGGAACAGCGGCACGCATTTGGCGCCCACTATACGTCCGAAGCCGATATCCAGCGTATTGTTGGGCCGACGATCGTTAGACCTTGGCGCGAGCGCATCGACGCTGCCAAGACAATGAAAGAATTGCTTGCGATACGGCGAGCGCTATCCGAGTTCCGTGTGCTCGATCCCGCCTGCGGTAGCGGTAACTTCCTCTACGTTGCCTATCGTGAAATGGTCCGCCTGGATTTGCGCATCCTCCAGCGATTGAAGGATGACTTCTCATCCAGCGAGTTTGCGAAGCAGGCGAAGACGCTCAGTGTCATTTCACCCAAGCAATTTTACGGCGTCGAACTCGACGGGTTCGGTGTGGAGCTCGCCAAGGTCACGCTCATGCTTGCCAAAAAGCTTGCGTTAGATCAGGCACGCGAGACGATCGGGGCCTTACAGGGCGAACTCGAACTCGATGAACAAGCGCTGCCGCTCGATAATCTCGACGAGAATATCCGCCAAGGGGATGCGCTATTTCTCGACTGGCCGAACGTCGACGCTATCGTCGGCAACCCTCCCTACCAGAGCAAGAATAAGCTTCAGGGCGAGATGGAGGCTGGTTATTCTCATAGGCTGCGCGAACGCTATCCGGAAATCGACGGCCGCGCGGACTATTGCTGCTACTGGTTCCACCGGGCTCACGACCACCTGAAGCCCGGCCAAAGGGCCGGCCTTGTTGGCACCAATACCGTTCGGCAGAACTACAGCCGCGAAGCCAGTATTGACTATATCGTCGACAATGGCGGTACGATTACGGAAGCCATGTCGACAATGCCGTGGTCGGGGGAAGCCGTCGTACACGTTTCAATCGTGAATTGGATTAAGGGACTGCAGCCTGGGCTGAAACGGCTCTTTGCGCAGCAAGGGAACAAGGCGGGCGAGGCCGAACGGGTCCAGTCGATGGAGCATATCGGACCGTCGCTGTCATTCAATCACGACGTGTCTAAGGCTCTGCCCATCAAGGCCAATAAGGCGGAAGGCTGCTATCAAGGGCAGACCCACGGCCACAAGGGCTTCCTTCTCAAGGCTGACGTCGCGCATCTCGCGATTTCCAGCAGCAAAGATGCCGAACTTTCTAAGGTGCTGCGTCCCTTTTTCATTGCCAACGAACTCATTGGAAAGAAGGACCCACGTCCAGGTCGCTACGTCATCGATTTCAGCCGCATGGATATTCTAGAAGCGGAAAGTACGGGAATGCCCTTCCAGCGCCTGAAGGAAATCGTCCTGCCCATTCGCGTGGCCGCTGCCGCCAAAGAAGCAAAGCGAAATTCGGCCGCTCTCGCAAAGAACCCAAAAGCGCGCGTCAACAAGCATCACGCAAACTTTCTCAAGTCTTGGTGGAAGATGTCCTACGGCCGCGAGGACATGATGGAAGCGCTCGCAGGCATTCCTCGCTACATTGTGTGCGGACGTGTCACAAAGCGGCCGATCTTCGTGTTTCTCAGCAGTGGGATTAGCCCCAACGATGCGCTCCAAGTTTTCGCATATGATGATGACTATTCCTTCGGCATCCTTCAGTCCGATACGCATTGGAAGTGGTTCACCGCGCGCTGCTCGACGCTCAAATCGGACTTTCGCTACACATCGAACACCGTCTGGGATAGCTTCCCATGGCCGCAATCGCCCTCACTCAGAGCAGTCCGCCAGGTGGCCGATGCCGGCATTGAGTTGCGCTCGGTCAGGGCCGAACTTGCGCAAAAACACAAGCGGTCATTCCGGGAACTCTATCGGACGCTCGAACTGCCGGGAGCCAACCCGTTGAGGGATGCGCATGAGGCGCTTGACGATGCGGTGCGCAAAGCCTTCGCCATGCCAGCTAAGGCGGACCCGCTCGCTTTCTTGTTCGATCTGAACAAGGCGGTTGCAGCGACAGAGGCGCAAGGTGACCCTGTAGAGAAGCCAGGTCTCCCTCGTAGGGTCAACGATCACGCTGCATATGTTACCGAGGACGCGATCCGACCTTGAGGCTCCCAGCAGCTATCGCCTCAGATTCGCCTTTGGTGCCGGCAGCCTGAACGGTAAACGAGCGCGCAAAGATGCCGACTGCGCGATCCGACGAACCACAGCTATTCCCACTCCGCATCAACATGGGAAGGAGCCTATCTGAGATGGCCTGAGTGAGATTTGCAGGTTGGCTAGGTCCGCCACTACGTCCGATCCGAACGCCGAAAACAGTTCGATCAACTCATCTTGCCGGGGCTGGCCAAAGGCCAACCGATAGGTAGCCAGAGACTTTTTCAGATTCTCGTAGCGCTCCACCTCCCGACTAAACGGAGGGATCAGGACCATGCGCTCGATTTTTGCCTCACCAGGGTAGAGCCAGTAGGGCACGATATCCCCAGCACGTCCGTGTGCGCTCTCTTGATTCTGAGCGGCGTCGAAGATGCCTGACCAAGG
Source organism: Mesorhizobium sp. M0854 (assembly GCF_040319815.1). Taxonomy (NCBI): domain Bacteria; kingdom Pseudomonadati; phylum Pseudomonadota; class Alphaproteobacteria; order Hyphomicrobiales; family Phyllobacteriaceae; genus Mesorhizobium; species Mesorhizobium sp. M0854. Next base: position 26,928 of record NZ_JAMYOL010000039.1, on the reverse strand, counting down.
CCGCCCATCGTCGCCTCCCAGCGCAAAACGGCCGAACTCTGCAGCGACATTGCGGCGCACAGCGTGGTTTTTGAAGCGATGGACGCGGCCTTCACGCTGTTCGATGTCGACCGGATTGCGGGGCAGGTTCCAATGTACGACCCGAGCGCAGTAGGGATGGAAGTCGAGGCCCTCCTGTCCGATCGACGTTGATGCGAGAACGAAGGGGCGAAAAGGCGATTTGAAGGCCGCCTGGACGAGAGTTGTCCGACGAACGCCCTTCTCCTCCTCTGCGTTTGCCGCAAATCGCATGGCGAAACGAGCGCGCACTTCGAAAGTCTTGTTCTGCAAGCGTGAGCGTCCGGCGGTCCAATGGTCGAGCGTAATCTGAGCCGGCCTCAACGCGACTACCTCGACCACCTTCGCTGCAATAAGGTGAGCGCGGTCGGCTGCATCGAATTGTTCGGCCCGCTCACTTTCCAAAATGAGGTGAAGGTACTCATCCAGGACGGCGGGAAGGTCGTTTCGTGCAGCATGAGAAGTAATCTGACGCCAATAGTTTATTGGCGAAGATTCCTCCAACAATGCGCGGCTCTCGGGCTGGTTGTACAGGCTGCGGAACCCCAGAGCGATCGTGATCGCTGCCCCTGCAAGCGCCGGATCGTCCAGCGACAGCTCCGGGCAGAGGCGAGCGAGTGCCCGGAGTGCACATACGGCAGGCGAACCAAGGGCAAATTCCGCAAGCTTGTCGTATATGTCCCTTGCATCAAGATCGCTGAGATTGTCTTCGGCTTCGAGCGCGCCTCTGATCGCTTCGATGGTTCGCGCCACCGCCCCATGCTCGTCATGGGCGTCATGTTCGATGGCACCGACCTTGCCCCAGTTTATGCCTTGCCCCAATTCAACTTCCAGCGTGAGCGGAAGGAGGCGACCCGATCGCTCGGCCAGTCGAGAGAGACATTCCGGGTCAATGCGTTCAGCAAGAGCTTCACGAGCCTGACTCACCAGTTGGTCGTAGGTCGCCGCACGTCCAAACCGTCTTTCCAAAGCCAAGGGGTCCACCCAGGCGGCAAGGCTAGGTGAAGGACACAACATCGGCATCATTTCCTCGACGCCGATTGGACGGCTGGTGCGACTGACGAGGTCCGACGTCATGCTCATACGGCGGCTTGCGTCATGCGAGAGAATTGCCGCGATCGCGTCAGGGACCATCGACCAATCCGAGAAGACCAAGGTCTTTGTCGCCGGAATGGGCTCCCCAAATGATGGTCGGGACGGTGGGATCCACAGCGCGCGATCGAGCCCGTGCTGGAAAGCTGATTCAGCGAGAGCCCGCATTCTTCCATTACGAATGGGAATTGCCTCGTAGCCTTCGACCTGCTCCTTGTTGATGAAGTGGGGGGCAGCGGCTCTGATCGCTTTGCGTAGTTCCTTGGCCGGCCGCAGCTTCACCGCCTGTAGCTTTTCCCTCAGCTTGTAACCGCGCATGAAGTTGAGGAGGTACGGCGATGACTTCCAATACTCGACAATGCCTGGCGCACTCACGAGCTCGGCTACATGAGCGACGGCCTTCGCCTCCTGAAGATCTTCCGTCTCGATCGTTAGTTGAGGCTTGAACTCCCGGACCTGTGCGTTGCGGTCATCGGTGGAATCCACTCGCTCCGTCCGGGCAACGACCTGGCTCAGGATGTGTTGGACACGGTCGCGCTGGATACGTGCGACCGATCTGGTCTCTGGCATGGCCTGCAATGCACGCCGGAAGAGGGAGAGTTCCTTTTCGAGCTCCTGGACACGGGCCTCACCATCTTCCCCGCCAAACAGGAAGCGCATGGTTCGCAGGAAATCGCTGTAATGATTGCCCTCTTCGGGATCGTCACTGTTCAGTGTCAACATCCGGTATGGCGTTGCCGATAGCAGCAACAATCGGGCCGTCGATCCGTCAGGTCCGGAATAAGAAAAGAGAGCACGCGCGAGCTCTGCAGCAGCTGCCTTTTCGGGTGCGCGCTCCTCATCATGATCGTGCAGCAGTTCGGCAAATCGCTGAAACTCGTCCAAGATAATAAGATCTGGGGTCAGTGCGTCGACGCAAATCCGCGCGAGAATGCGGCGCAGTTGCCCGATCATCGTAGCCGGGCGATGATCGGGAGGGTAGTCAGGACTTTTCCTGCTTCTTGCTAGCTCCGCGGCCTCGCGGATACGCTGTATGAAATCATTGCCAATGGCATTGTTGAATTGTTGCGCGATTTCCTGGGATATCGGCTGGTTGCGTATCCAATCGGTCCAGCCGGGCCAGTTGTCTGCAGTAACTCCTCCACGGAAGATGCGCTGCACGCCGCTATGCCGAATACCGAGCCTCTTCCTCAACATCTCATAAATAAGGGCGCGCTCCTTCGCTGTACCAAGCGATGACTTGAGATCGAGCGCTGTCCCTGGCGTCAGGCTGATGAGATTGATAGGCCGTGAGGCGATTCCACCCTCCTGTCCAATCTCGAGCGGCAGCAGCGTGAGGCGGGTGTTCAGCGGTTTGGTCGCCGAACCGATCACATTGAGAGACTTTATGTTCTGTTCGGCGATTGCTTGATTGGAGCAAATGTAGATCACGTCGATCCGATCGACCTTGCCAGTCAGCTCTTCGATCGCCTTCGCAATGACGCCCCGTGCAACCATGGTTTTTCCGAGGCCAACTTCGTCGGCGACGAGAAATTGGCGTATGGCCGATGCATCCGTAAACAGACGTCGGAAAACATAGTCCACCGTGGCTCGCTGGAACGGCTTGAGGAGCTTCAAATGCTCTTCGGCGCGATAGGTCATTGGCGTGCACCCTTCGAAGCCACGAGCGGTGCAAAGCTGGACCATAGCTTGAGGAACTCCTCTGGGACGATACTTGTGCCGCCATCCGGATCTTGAAGGCGCTTGATGAGCTGGCCAATCTCGATGAGCTCACCGTTACCGAGGCTCAGCGCTCGCACCATCGGCTCGAGGAGGGAAGCACCACCTTGGCCGAGCCGTCTCAGCCATTGCCCTTCGCCCGCGGTTTCGCTTTCCAGGAAGCTGCCTTCGCCGAGGCTCCCGAGCAGCAAACTAAGATACCGCAAGAAGTTTTCAACATTGGCGATATGGGCTCGCAGGATGGCGGCATCGCGTCCATCAGGAAGGCCGATGAGCCTTGCACCCAATGTAAAGGCAAGCTCTACACCTGTTTCCTCGTCTCGCAGTCGCATCCCTACCCAACGGGTGACGTCGCCCAACGGAACGGCGCCAAGCGCCTTTCTAGGCTCCATGCCGGAAAGCAAGGGCGCCGCGTCATATCCCCCTTCATTCGCAACCGTAATCGCGCGAACGAAGCAGCTCACGCCTTCGGGGATCTCGATCGGCGGAGCCTTGCCTGCGACTTCGAGTTCGAGACCGATAGCCTCGGTCAATTGTACGCAATGAAGATCGAGGGGCAGACCGGCAATCTTGCTGCGCAATTTTTCGAGAGCCTTTTCGGCAGCCGCGGCAGCATCCTGCTCTGGCGGTTCGGCCGGTGCGTAAGGAGCTAAAAGTCGCTGAAACCCGTCCGAAAAGAGGGCTTCTTCGATCGTGCCCATACGGGTCTTGGGGCCATCGAGCGTGGCTATGATTTCGACGTTCTGTGTCCGCCCTCCGCGGATCGGTAAGAGCGCGGCAGTTGTCGCGTTGGCCGAACCAATATGGATCTGCAGACGCGAGCCTCGCTCCACGAGGTAGGCCTTGGCGTGGAGGCCATCGAGATCAGCCGAACACGCTTCGTCGCGATCCTCCTCCTCACATTCGGTAGCGCGCTCATCAAGGGTTCGAATCTCGAACATCTCGCGAACGGCGTGGTTGATACAGTCGAGTTCATTGGCTCGCGCCACAAGCTGACATGCTGAGGGGTTATCGTAACCCTCGGCCAAGTGCTTGAGAGCGTCACCGCTCACGAACGGTGACACAATGGCGAGGCGCTCGCCTTTGTGCGGGGACCAAGTTCCCACGTCCAATCCATTGACCGCGAACCTGACCTTCGTCGCCCCGGCAGGCAGATCGTCCCAGAAACAGCGTTCGAGATCTCGCAGGAGCGACGGAAGGAATTTGGGCGTCGGAGGCCGGGTGACTGAATTTGCCAAGCCGGGCACTGCTCGAAGGAGCTGCACGACGGGCTCATTTACCTTATTGATATCCTCTTTGACGGTGCCGTCGAGGCAGAGAGCCAAATCCCAGCAACGGTCATTGGTCAGGTTCCGTGAGAGAATGGCCAGGCGCATGCGACTTGGCTCTCCCTTTCGTTCCGGCTGAAACCGGATGCACCACAATTTGGGATGAAACGCGCCGCCGCCCGGTGCCGAGACCTCGGTGATTGTCTTTTCGTAGAGAGCCATCAGGCGGGCTGCGGCAGGACGCGTTTCCTTTATGCGGCCCCGGTCGCAGTAAATGGCCATCCGACCGGCCATCCGTTCGACGCTTTGCAGTAAAGCCAAGGGGCTGCGTAACATCTCGTTGCGGTTTTCGGCGTCCCGAAAAACGATGGCGATAGGGATGGCGAGGGCAGTCTCGAAGTCGAGCGAGTAGGTCGTCGCAACGGCGTGGTCGAACCGATACCTATCGGGCGAGCGCATGAGTGTGGTGTACAGTTCCCGATTTTCCGGGTCGAAGGCGGGGTCAACCGGCATCTGCAAGCTCCCCAAGATAGCTGCTGGCGATCCTCCACCTGAAATCGAGGCGCGCGTCGCCAGAGGCACCCGACCAACGCTCAAGTGGGGCGTCGTGCAGGAGCCGCGCCTTCATCCGCTTAAGTCCATGTTCCCGCTGCTTGAGAAGCTCAATCGCAAGGTTATTTGCCTCAAGCTGCACGGTGCCGTTCCGCGCTATCGATACCCAGCCGCGGACAAAATCGCGCGATGCCTTGCTTAGATTGTGGCTGGTCTTCCCAATCAGGCCAAAGAGATCGTCAAGATCCCAATCGCTCAAAGCCAGGTGCCCAAGCTCCGCCTTCCAGTCTTCAAGTCGCGAGCGGTAATCCCCCACGAGCCTAGGAGCGTCTGCGTGTTTTTTTGCATTCGGCCGTTCGGCTGCGCGAAGTGCCAGCAAGAGGTTGTAGAGCAGAGTGGCGCCATACATCACACCCGAGAATCTTTCGGCGTGTCGCAGTATCGCACGATTTGAGTCTGACACGGTGTCTTCGCTCACCTGCCAGGGCCAGTCCTCGGCAAAGGACTTTGCCTTGCGTGCCAATTCATTCAGCAAGCTTGCCCTCGCATTGCTCGCGATGCGATCGCGCAGAAAGTCAGCTTCTCCTCGCGTCAGCGCGAAGGCAGTTTTATCGAAGAGATTTCCGGGCGGTTTCGGGAGGTTAGATGTCCACAGTTTGAGATCATGGTCCTTGAGGCTTTCGGGCCCGTAAGAATGGAAGGTCGCCTGGTTGCCTGGCAGCGTTCGAATTCCCAAGGTGTGCAGTCCGGCCCAGTAGACACTCGAGGGTAGCCGTTTGAGGCTTCGACCGGCGAGACGACCAATCACATCAACTGTTTCTCCGTTTCGTAGAAGTGCTTCGCTCAAATCAAATTCCAGATCGCGAGCAATGACTGTCCGTTCTGCCTGCGTCGCCCTTCGGCTTTGGGCCTCCAGATAGATCCATGGAATGAACAGCATGTAGCGCAGTCGCGTCTGGATCGTGCTGGTCCCGGGGAAGAGGAGATCGGCAAGGCCATCGCGCACCGTGCCTAGGCCAAGCTCATCGCGAGCTTCTGGCTGCTTGAACAGGTCGATCAGCGTTTGAGCGCGCCGACGCTCCTCGGGGTCGAAATCAATCCAAGCGAGATAAGACATCAATTCTGCCTGCTATTTTTTTGGCTTCATCTGCGGCCGATCCGCCTCTGCTGCCTCGCTGTCGAACTTCAAATCAGCAACCAGGGCCTCAAGTTCGGACAGATGCGCGATGAACTCCTGGGGAAGGGGGACAGCTACCGTGTCCGCCGCGGGATTGTCGTGGCTGTGAGTGTTTGCGCGGGTCATGCCTTCGTGGAATCGTATTGCCAACGCGTCCGAGAGTCGAACATAGCGCAGTAGCTGGGTTTGGATGACATCCGTTCCTCTTCGCACGATGTCCCGGAATATCACTTCCTCCACCACACGCTCGTAAGTGTCGCGTAATCGGCCATAGAGGTTCTTCACACGGTACTCGTACTCGGCCGGGCTGGTCGCAAGCAGCTTGGTCAGTTGTGCTGAGTCGTTCTTCAACAGCCCGATGCGCTTGCCGACGTTTTGCCCCTTCCACGGCATCCCTGCCGTATCCACTCTGCCAGCGGCAGTCTTGTCGCTAAAAAGTGCCACCGTGACGGGCTCGATGCCCACTTCATCAGCCGCGCGACTGAGTTCATTGAAAAACACAATATCGTGCGTAAACACGATGACCTGTCGCATGGTTGCCTCCTCAGCGATTCGCTGGGCGACCCTTGCACTTCGATCGCGATCGAGCGACGAAACGGGATCGTCAATCACGATCGGACCTGAACCGTCGGTCAAAGCAACTTCGGTCAGGAATCCGGCAAGAGCCAAGGCACGCTGCTCACCCTCGCTCAGGATATCCGAGGTAACCTTGGCCAGTTTTGTCTTGGGATCGACCTCGAATTCCGCCTTTGTCTGATTGCTCTTGCGTGCGAGGCCTACCTTGAGGTGCATGATGTCGAAGCGGGCGCGCTCGGCATCAAAACGCGTGACGACGGCTGTTGTCAGGTGGGCATCGACAAGCTCATTCGCGCGCTGCGTAATGCCACGAGTTTGGACGTCGGCGAGAGCCTTGGAGTAGGCGTCATCAACGATGAGCAAATTCCGTCGCACGGTGAGCTTCGTGTTGTTGATGGAGAGCAGCTTGCGGTCCTCAAGCTCCGTCCTTTCCGCCAGGAGTTTGATCCGCTCTTCGTTGTCTGCCGCCTGCGCTAGTCCATCCTTCTCGCCTTTCAATTTGAGCGCGAAAGCTTCCAGCTGCTCGATCGGCACGACGAGAGGAGGAATCGTCTGACTGCTCTCGCACCGCAATCGCGCGAGGGCCTCCGCTCGCCGTGCGACTGCCGATGCCTGGAGGGTTGCGAGGGCGCCAGCGAGCATCTCGTCCCTCCTTTTTACCTGCTCGAGACGGTCAGCAAAATCGGAGGCGCCAAGGAGAGCCAGGGCATGGATGCTTCCCAGGGCGTCTTCGACGGCTTTCTCGGCTTCCCGGGCGGCAGCATCGAGTGTGGCGTCCATGTATTTTTGGAAACGCTGCATGCGGGCAGCACCGTCGGGCAAAAGCGGCTGCTGGCATAGCATGCATGCAGCAGCGCCGCCGTCTGCCACCAGAACCGGGAACTCCTTATCCTTATACGCTTCTGTCACCGAGTAATTGCGAGCCGCGGCCCAAAGTGCCCGCCATGTACCGCTTCCGACACCTGGCAGAGGTTCATCGGTGAACAACTCGCCAGCGGCTACCGTCGCTGCCTGGCGTGCTGCAACTGCTGAAGCGCGGAGCTTTCGAAGCTCGTCCAGTGTTGCATCTGCGAATGCCGATCCGACAGCCCCGACCTCCAGCAGCAGCGCATCTGTCCACTTCAAAAGCGCGGTGACGTCGGCAGCGGCGGCAGCGCCTGCGGAAAGGGCGGAGGTGAGTTCAGCGAGACGCTGCTGGTCCGTCTCGGTAAACGTCGTTGCCGACTCAATCTGCGCATCGGTTGTGGACTTGTTCAGCTGCTTGTTGAAGAGCTGAGCCACGGTGCCGTGCTGGGCAGGAAACGCGAGCGCAGTCAGTTCGACCTTGTTGCCGACTTCCTTCGCCCGTTCTGCCTCCAGGTTCTCCTTCAAGGTAATGCAGACTGCGTTGAGCCGATGCGGCAGAGCCAGTCCGAAAGGAAGAAAACGGATTTGATTTCCGCCGTCGACGTAAAGCTCGGCGGAGGCCGTATCAAACACCGCAACTTGCATGAGCTGCGGCGGCGCTGCGCTGCCTGGCGACCAGGGAAGTACCACCTCGCCTTCGCCGGCATCGATCACGATGTCGGCTGTCTGAGGGCCGGGCGTGCTTCCGTAAACGTCAGCAAGAACCTTCAGCCTGGCTGGGTTCTCAAGGCGCGTCCGACAAGCGGTGCGAAAGATCCGAACAAACCCGCTTTTGCCGCTCCCGTTGCGACCGTAGACGATCGTCAAAGCCTTGGGACAGAACGTGAGAGATGCCTTGGGCACCAGCCGATTAACATTTTCGACATTGGCGATGCGCTTGAGGACGATTGGTTGATATTCTCCGTTCCCAAAGTGGGCTTTCGTAAACGGTATCGGGGCGGGCGGCGCCGAAGTGAGCGCAAAGCCGGCCGCGTATTTGACCATCGCCAGCAGAGCCACAATGTCAGCATCCGTGAGCTCATTGCTGATCGCCAGCCGCCGCAGAGCGTCCTGTTTCCAGGTCGAGAGTTTTGCCGACCAGTCGACAACATCATCAATCGGTGTCGCCGCCATTATCCTTCCCCCATAAAAAAACCCTAGCGAATTCCTGTAGGACTCTGGCTAGGAGGATCCAGCAATATGCTGTCTCGCCCTGGCGATCGCCTCGTCCAGCCGCGCGCGCGATACCGCGGCAAGGCGCTCAACTCCAAGAAGATGGGCCATGTCGCGTGCAGGATCGGGCATGTCGAGAAGTCCGGGATTGTCGATCACGACCGAGGCAAGCTCGGCCAACGGTATGTCGGCAATTGAACGTCGCGCTTCCTCGTTGACCGGCTGACGATAGGGAAGGAGATCCGAGAGCCCGCTCTTTTTCCAAATGAATTCGCCGCTGGATTCCTGCGTGCGATCCAGATCTCGCAGGTGCAGGTCGATCCTCTCGCGGATGCGGCCGCCCGTGCGCAGCCAACCGTGAACCCGTGCGATGCGCTGGGCGAGAACGTCGGAGCGCAATGGGCTCTCCGTGTCAACGACGGCTTCGATCATCCCGCGCAGCGTGGTGCCGTAGCTAAACTCGAAGAATTGCTCGGGGTCCGGCCGAAAGTCGGTTAGATCCGTCACACGATAACGGGTTTGCTCGCCCTGGTTTTGGGTTGGCTCGTCGACCATTGTTGAAAATGCTGCAACGGCCGAGGGCTCGGGTGCTGTTGCAACTCTTGCAGAAACCAGCTCAACCTCGGACGTGGTCGGGAGGGGCAGGGGCTCCTCGATTGGGGCAGGCGTCTGCGCCTCCGGTTCGCCTGTCGGCTCGAGCTGCTGACCCATTTCCCAACGCGTTGTCACCTCCCCCGTCTGCTCGCTTGAATGACGCGCCCGGCTTTCCTTAAGCAGGGTCTCCAGGCTTGCGTGTAGGCGATCCGCGCAGCTCTTTGAGTCAAACCACCAATCCGTCGACCAGACACGTTCGTTCAGGCCGGCGAGATATCCAGCGTCAAGCTCTACCTTGCGGTCACTCAGCTGGAGCCGGTCGCCTGGGATGAGGCGGTCTACCGTCCAGGTCTTCGGCCGCAGGAACGACGGTGACGACGTAAGCTCCAGCCGGCAATTCTCAAAACTGCGGGCGGTGTCGTTATCGAGCCGGATGGACCGGATAACCGGAATCGCATTCTGATAGGATGCATAAGTGAAGCTGGACGCGACCTCGGCAACTATGGTCGAGCCAGGTGGCCTACCGGCAACTTCACTATCATTTGTTACTAACTCTGAACTATCGGCAGACTGCATTGACCCCATACCCCCGCGTGGAGATTAAGCAATTTCTTGCGGATATAAAAGGCTCTTGGCTGACGGATGAGTGCAAAAGCTTCGCTTATCCACGCGATAGTTGAGGCTCGCAACAGGGAGGTCGGGCCTGTCAATGCTCCCTCACAAGAAGGTCGCACACACCATGTCCTGACTTCGAGGCCTCAATTCACAGATACTGTTGCCGAACGCCGGCGCACTTTGCTAACCGGACTGGAGACGCCTTCGCCGCTCGCTGCGACGTTTTGGGCGATTTGACTTGATGGGCAATGTTGCCTGAACGTCTGTTCGGGCCAGGAGGGCGCCCCAGATGGCATTTCGATTTGTTCATACGGCCGATATCCATCTCGATTCGCCGCTGCGCTCGCTTGCGTTGCGCAATCCCGATCTCGCAGAACTTGTAGGGGATGCCAGCCGCCAGGCGTTCACTGCAATCGTGGATCTCTGCCTGGCGGAGCGCGTCGACGCGCTTGTCATTGCCGGAGACCTCTACGACGGCGACCAGACGTCGATGAAGACAGCGCGCTTTGTGGCCACTCAGATGGCCCGCCTGCATCAAGCTGGTGTCAGGGTCTATATGATCCGCGGCAACCATGATGCCATGTCGCGCATCTCGAAGCAGCTCGTGATGCCGGACGCGGTGACCATTTTCGGAGGCCGCGCCCAATTGGTGATTCAGCCCGGCGCGGGAGTGGATGTAGCGTTCCACGGACTGAGCTTCGCCAGTACCAAGGCACCTGAAAGCTTGCTGCCAAAGTATGCCGGCCCGCAGGAAGGGATGGCAAACATAGGCATAATGCACACGAGTCTGGCCGGTGCACCCGGCCATGACGTCTATGCTCCCTGCAGCGTAGCCGATCTGCAGGGGCACGGTTTTGATTATTGGGCGCTTGGTCACATTCACGCCCGCAAGGTGTACCCTGGCGCGCATATGCTCGTTATGCCAGGAACGCCTCAGGGTAGGGACATCAACGAGGCTGGTGAAAAATCAGTCACCCTGGTGACCATTGGCGACGATCGCTCGGTCAATATCGAGGAAAAGCTTTCCAGCGTTGCGCAATTCGAGCGTGTCAGTGTCGACCTGACGGGCATTTCCGATTTGTCCGAGGTCGTCGGCCGCATCCGCTCGGTGCTTGAGCAATCGAGGGAAATGGCAAGATCCCGATATCTCATTGCCCGCCTTCGCCTGGTCGGCGCCTCTCCTCTGTCTTGGGTCATGCTCCGTGACAGGGACTTGATGCTCGCCGAGGCCGCACAGGCGGCTGAGCAGGTCGGTAGCACGTGGATCGAAAAGTTCGAGCTCGATCTCTCTGGTGCCCCTGATATCGGCAAATTGGAAAGCGTTGCCGATCCGACCTTGGAGCTCGCACAGTCCATGCGTGCCAATGCAGTTTCGGAGGTTTTCCGATCCGACGCGCGAGAGTTCGTGTTGAAGACGATTGCGGATCTACCGCCTGAAGCGCGAGGTTTTGTTGGTAAGGACGAAGCGGCGTTGGAATTGTTTCTAAACGACGCGCTTGCACGCGGCATCGACCTGGTCACCGCCAAGCTCAAGGCAGGTTGACGCGATGAGATTGCGACGCCTCGATCTAACCCGCTACGGAAAGTTCACCGACAAGGCGATCGACTTCGGACCTAAACCGGCTTCGGGTCCCGACCTGCACATAGTGTTCGGATTGAACGAGGCCGGTAAATCAACCGCACTTTCCGCGTATCTCGACTTGCTCTTCGGTATCGAAGATCGCAGCCGCTACAACTTCATGCATGAATACAGCTCCATGCGGATCGGCGGGACCTTGGAGTTCGGGGAACAGTCGCAAGCCTTCTCGCGCATCAAAAGTCGCAACAACTCACTGCATGACGACGAGGGCCGGCCGCTGAGCGAGATCGCGATTTCGGCTCGCTGGCCTGTCCCGTGATGCCTACGGCACCATGTTCTCGCTCGATGACGAGACCCTGGAAGCCGGCGGAAAAGCGATATTGGAATCGCGCGGTGATCTCGGCAAGCTTCTCTTCACCGCCAGCGCTGGCCTGGGTCATGCAACGGACGTTTTGGGCGCACTCGAGGCTGAAGCCGACGGACTCCATCGAAAACAGGCGCAGGCTACCGAAATCGCGCAGCTTAAGAGGCGGTTTGCGGATCTGAAGACACGCAAGGATACGATCGATACCCTGGCATCGACGTTCGAGACGCTTGAGGCGGACCGGGTCGAGGCAGAGGATAAGTACGACCGCAGCTTGGCTGAGCGCTCGGCTTTGTCGGCTCGTCTCGCCACAATGAATCGATATGTACGCGCGGCTCCGATCCTCGCAGAAATCAAGCGCAAGGCGGCACGGTTGGCTGAGCTGCCTAATATCCCGTCGCCACCTCGGACCTGGACCGGCAGCATCGCCGAGATGATCGATCATGACGCCAGGCTGAGAACCCGCCTCTTGGCTAATGCCGATGAGATTGATCGGGCCAACGCAAAGATCGCGGCGATTGTCGTCGACGAACCTGTGCTCGCGATCTCGGAACAGGTGCGGGGTCTGGCCGATCTCAAGGCGCGCTACGCTTCGGCGGGCATGGATCTGCCAACCCGTAAAATGGAAGCTCAGATGCTCGATCAGGTGGCGGCGGGCTGTCTCGCCGCGCTTGGAAGATCGGCTGAACAGGATCCGTCTCGGCTCTTGCTGCCAGCCTTGGTGGTCGGCACCCTTCGCAACATGGTCGAGCAACGCTCCGGGATCACCGAGAGCTTGCGCATGGCCCGCGATGAAGCCGCCGCCGCCGTTGACGGGCTCAACGCTGCGCGCAACCGGATTGGCGAGGAAAGGGGAGTGCCTGAGCCAGCCAGGGCGAGACTGACGGCGGCGCTGTCGGAGGCAAAAGCCAGTTTCTATGCAAGGGAGATAAAAGAGGCTCGCGCATTCGAGGATGACACGCAAAAAAATCTGAACGAGGCAATGCGGCGCCTTCTGCCATGGTCTGGAGACGCCGAGGCCCTCGCCAAAATACCGGTTCCGACCCCTTTGCACGTTGCGGCGTGGAAGACACTTGCGACACAGCAGGGAAGGGAAAAGGCAGTCCTCTCTGAGCGCCTCGCGGAATTCGAGCAAAGCAACACGGCTGTTTCGTCACGACTGGCAGCCATCAGCGCCTCGGTCGAACTGCCCGATGACGAGGCGGCTGCAGCCTCACGACGTGACAGAGATGAAGCCTGGCGAAGCCACAGGAGGGCCCTCGATGCCCAAACGGCAGATGTCTTTGCAGCAGCTTTGGCCAAGGACGATCATGTCAGGGCAACCCGTTTGACCTTAGCCAGCGAACTGGCGGATCTTCGGTCAGTGAAGCAAAAGGCGGCCGAAACCGATGTCGCCATCGAGCGCGCCCGCGGTCAACTCGCGAAACTGGCCGAGCGTGCTGAAATCACGTCTGCTGAAATCAAGGAGGCGGCAAGCGGATTGCTCGGTGACTACCAGGCACACCCGTTCGAACTGCTGATTGAACTGGTCGAGGCGCGCATTTCCGCTCGCGCTGACGCGCTTGCCGCCTGGGACGAGATCATGCGCGCGCGTGCAAGGATCGAACGCGCTGCTGCCGAAGGGGATCGAATATGCTTGGGGCTCGCCGCGGCACTTCAAAGTGTTGGAATGCAGCCTGAACCCAGTGAAGGCCTGGGGCCAATGGTGGTTGCAGCAGATCGCTTCCTCGACAGGCAGGCCAAGGTCGACGCCGAACGAGCCGAGGCGCTCAGGACCCTGGCTGCGAAGGAAGAGGAACTGGCCGGCAGGCGGCTCGCTGTCGAAATGGCCGAGAAACGAGAGGATGCCTGGCAGGCCGAGGTCAAGCAAACGCTCAAGAGCACTTGGCTGGAGGAAGGCATCGCCGGCGCCGGCCTCGGCAGCGTGCTTGATCAGTTGTCAGAACTGTCAAAGGCTCTGCAGGACCGTGAGGCCATGCGTATTCGCATTCGCAAGATGGAGGCGGATAGAGCTGCTTTTGGTGAAGAGATCGCCCGGCTGGTTGCGCGAGGTTCCGAAGGTCGCAGCGATGAGGTTCCGGAACAGCTGAGTATCACGCTTACTGAGCGCCTGGATCAAGCGGAGCGCGCTCGCGACACCCGGATGACCCTACTTACGGATATCCAACGACTGGAGGATGCGCGCGAAGCTCTGGAAGCCGAGCTCGCGGCACACGAGGTCCTAAAGCAGGATGTGTTAAGCGCTTTTAGAGCGACGAGCCTGCCAGAGGTCGTCGAGCGCGACGAGCTGCTGCGAGAGCGGGACCGCCTAAGAGGCAGTCTGGTCGAAACTGAGGAACAACTGTCGGTCGAACTTGCGATGGAGAGCGTTCCGCAGGCGCGCTCGTTGCTCGAAAGCCTGGATCTCGAGGCGCTTGCAATCGAAACGTCCGAAACAGAGCGACGACTCGCCGATCTTGACGGGTTAATGCAGGAGCAGCTCATTCGGCGCGCCCGGGCAACCGACAGGCTTGACGCTGTCGGCGGCGACAGCGCGGTTGCGCGAATTGACGCCGAACGCCGCACCGTCCTTCTGGAGATAGAGGAGAAGGCCGTTCGCTACATAGAGCTGAAACTTGCGGTATTGTCGGCGACGAATGCGCTCAGGGTCTATCGCGAACGCCACCGCTCCGGAATGATGACGCGCGCCTCAGATGCATTCGCACTCATCACCCGCGGACAGTACACCGGCCTTACAACCCAGCCAGTAAAGGGCGGCGAAGTGCTGATCGCCCAACAGCGGGCTGGCCAGTCGAAGGTCGCCGATGCATTGTCGAAAGGTGCGCGATTCCAGCTGTATCTCGCGCTCAGGCTTGCCGGCTATTACGAGTTTGCCAGCCTGAGACCGTCTGTCCCATTTATCGCCGACGACATCATGGAAACGTTTGACCATCTCCGTTCTGAAGAAGTTTTCCGGTTGTTTGGCGAGATGGCCAGTGTGGGCCAGGTTATCTATCTGACGCATCACCAGCACCTGTGCGACATCGCCAAGGCGGTCATTCCCACCGCCGCGATCCACAAGCTTGGATAGTTGACGGCATTGTTGCTGTTGCCCCGTTTGCTCGCATGCATTTTTTCGCCAGAACTTTGGCATGCTGGCCAGCGGGTACGACCGCGACGGGCGACAGCGCGACAGTGACGCCCTACGAAACAGCTTGCGTAGCAGTCTGCCGGGCGACGCGCGGCAGGCTGGGGCAAGTAGCCGCCGCCTCCACGCCAATGAGTGCCACAACGGCATCCAGGAACTCGAGCGGCACGCGCATCCGGCCCTTGCGCAGCGCATTGATCATCGCTTCTACGTGCGCGGCCCTGCCCAGCGTGGCTGTCCCCAGCAGCCATTGGGCCGTGCATCCTTGGACAGTATTAGGGAAATGCTTTTCGCACATGCGGCGCGCTTTTTCATCAAGGACGGCCACGCCGCCGCGCTGCACGGCTATAGCGATCGTAGCGGCTTCGCCATCGTCGAGCGTCTCGCCGTAGGTGCCGTCGATCAGCGCCTCGTAAGTTGTCAGCGCCGAGCCTTCGAGTGCCATGCTTTCGACCAACCCGGCACCGACCAGCATGTCGAGTTGCGCGCCATCGTCGTGGCCGAACCGCGCGCCGACGGCGAGCTCGTGGTAGGAGTTGTCGGGCACGATAACCCGGCGCTGGGTCAGCTCGATAATGCGGTGCGCGTGACCACTCGCGTTGAGGCCGATCACAACGCTCGCGTCTGCGATGAGCACGCTGTTCGGATCAGCGAGGAATGCGGACAAGCTCATCTGCCTCGCTCTCCTCGCGCTCCGCGCCGTCCAGCACCTCTCTTATGCCGTGTAGATCGAGCTGGAGCATCCGTGCGAGCTGGCCTTCGCTGTAGAGCTCCTTCTTCCATGCCTCGCGCACAAGCAGGGCAAGACGCGGCGGCACGAGGCCCCGCGACAGCCCTTTGTAGGACGGGCGCTCAGGTATTTCGCCGAGGACCTGGGCGACATCCTTGTCGCTGATGCCGCCGTTGGAGACGAACCAGTCCCACGTTCCCTTTCGCGCAAGACCCAGCTCTTCGAGGCGCCGGACCATCGCCTCGCGCGAAACCCCGAACGCGTGAGCGAGGAGGATGACGTGGCGGCGGGTCAGGTGCGACTGGCCCGCGGTAATCTCGGCGAAACGCTGGCGGACTTCACGGCCCGACGTCAGGAAACAGCGCTGGAAGATGTTGGCGTAGCGCTCCTCGCGCGACGCAAAACTCTCGTCTTCAGTTAACACTTCAGGCTGACGCCGCGTCGATACGAAATGCGCCGTCTCGTGTGCGCCGCTTTGCGTCAGGCGCTCGTGCGGATGGCTAGCGTTGAGCAGAATGCACGCGCCCGCTCGCTCGTCATAGGCGAACAGGCCCGCGATCTTCCCAGGCAGCCGCCGGACATAAACGCGCACGCCCAACTGAAGGTCAAGGATGGACACGATGTCCGTGACGGGACCCGGACCGAGGCCAAGCCAGTCGCGCAGTTCCTGCGCGTGTTGTTCGGCCTGGGTGTAAAGATCGCCTGGAAGGATCGGGCGTTCAGGAGGGTATCGGCGCTCGCGCCTGATGCCGAGGGCGTCCTCCAGCTCTACTTCGGCCCGTACCAGGTCGTTGAGAAGCCGGGTCGCTTCTTCGACGGTCTCATCCTCGCTTTCTTGCAGTTTGCGGAAACGCGGCACCATGTCGAGATGGACAGCCTCCCGGCGCAGAATGGCGTTGGCCGACGTGCCGTAGGCAGCGGCGAGCTTTTGCAGTTCGCCCATCTGGATGCGCCTTTTGCCCTGTTCGATGGCAACGATCGTCGTACGCGCCGCCCCGATCATCTCGGCGGCGGCGGCCTGCGTGATCTTTCGTCCCTCGCGCGCGAGGCGCAGGCGCTCGCCGATCTCCGCGTCCGACAGCCGCTCGCGCGGTCCAATCATATTCATACCCGCGTCCACTGCCTCAGGAAGGAACGCGCTCCTTTATCCTGCAAAAAGTCATTCCACTCGGCGGCGTGCCGTTCGAGTACAGCCGCCAGCGCGGTTTCCACGACGGTCGCGGACATGTCCAGCGCGGGCCCGACGAGTACGGCATGGCGCCGTAGCACAGATCGGTGAAGCGGCAGAACAAGATCGGCGAGGTGGTCAAGATGCTGCGCGCCCGCTATCGCATATTCCCGCAGGGCACGGCCACGCATGCGGAAGCCAGGCTGCATCGAATCCTCGAAGGTCTCGGCATGCAAATCCCGGCAGGCATAGGCGTTGTCGTCGTCGGTTAGGCCCGCCGCATGGATACTCATCCGCCGAAGCATGCACGCCGCACAGACGCCGCACTGAATAAGTTCGCCATTAAGAGAGCAGTGCCGGGCGTTTTGCCAGCACGAGCGCGTCTCGCGCCAGTCGTCGCTGCCCGACAGTGACGCGTAGGCCTGCAACGTCTCGCCCTTCGTGGACCAGATGCGCGGGAAGACGAAGCGGATCCGGCGCTTCAGGAGCGCCGTCAGGAACCGTTCCATGCGTTTCGTAAAGAGCGGGTGGCTGCGGTAATCGGGGTAGGCTTGCGCTGAAGAGGTGACGAGCGCCGGCCCGAATATGCCCTGTCCGCTTTCCGGCAGGATTATCTCGGAAGCTTCGGCGAGATAGGCGGCAATGCCGCTGATGAGCGCGAACTTGAACCCGCGACTGCGCGCGCTGGTCTCGCCCGAGGCACTTACGTTGTAAGGCACCGCTGCAAACGGAAGCGGCTCGCCCGGTTCCGGGCGCCCGCCTGCCTTTGAGCCGATCCGCACGCGGACCAGTTTGCGACCCAGAGCCTGCGCCGTCAGTCCTGCGACGGCGCGGGAATCCATCCCGTCGCTGAACGCGATGACGGCATCGGTCGTGATGCTAAACTGGAGGCAATCCTGCGGCGGATGCGGCGTTTCTCCGTCCCTCTGGATGAACTCGAACGCCCAGTCATCACCGGTCAGGAAAGAGGCGGCATCCTGTAGGGCGTCATACACCGCACAGTCCATCCACTGCTCAGGCTCCAGCACCGGCACTCGTACCGTGAAATCGCGGCGCCAGCCCAGCTTCGGGCGTGGGAAACCGCGGTCGGCATATTCGACGGACGCCGCGACGATCATGGCGTCGTAGATGACAGGCTCCCACTGCGCGAAGGCATAGGATTCGAGGGCAGCCGTGGAGCAGGTGAAATTCTCACCTAGGTCGAACGTGGATCGGGCGCGGCGCCCCCGCCCGGAAGCGACGACGTCGATGGCGTGCACAGGCACCCGCGCTTTGTAAGCTGCGTCCGTCATAGAGGCGGTCCCTCGTCAAGGCCGGTCTGGCGCGGCAATTCCACCAAGCGCCGCGATGGCGGACGGGCAGGCGCGAGCAGCCCTTGAGCGATACCGTTACAGTCGAGCTTTCCCATCGCCTCATCGAGCCGGGTGCGGACGGTGCGGCTCGCCCGGGCTCCTGCTTCCCGTTGGTAGTGTTCGTCGATGCCGCGCAGAGGCGCGCGCGCCATATCTTCCAGCGCCGCCGTTACCGCGGCCGCCGTGCCGGCTTCGCCGGCCGCGCCTGCGGCCGCCGCTTCCACGGCGCAATCGATCAGGCTGTTGGTGGCGGCGGAACGAGGATGGCGTGCACGAAGCGCTTCGAGTTGGTCGATGCGCATGCCTGGAAACAGCGTGTCGCTGTTCATGATGTCCCGCATGGCAGTGATGGGAGCTTCCAGTATGTCTTTCTTGAGGGCATGTGCGAGCGCGCTGCACACTTGATCGGCGGTGTGGACGAGATTCGCTGCCCATTGGGCGGCGGTTTTCCAGTGGGGACGCATATTGAGGCTGCGGTGAGGACCATCACTCATGGCGATTCTCCATGTCAGGAAATTAAATCATAAATGCTGACAATGTCAAATCCGAGAACCGCGATCATTTCGGTGACCCGAGAACGCCGTCAAATTATGTCCAGAAGTCCGCTGCTGGAGCGGAATATGCAGAATGCTGTCGCAGAGAGTTTCAAATCATGTTGAATATTCCGCGTTAAGCGCGGATAATGACACATGGTTCACGATCAGCGGTCTGCCCTCTCCACGTATGTTGCCGGCCTGCTCTCCGCAGGCCGGGTCGTCTTTACAAATGAAGAAGTCACGCAGGCGTTGGGCGTAGAGCGCGGCGCGTTCCTCGATGCCGCCGAGCGACTCCAGCGCCGCAAGGCGCTTCTCAGCCCCCGGCAGGGTTTCTACATCGCCGTGCCCCCGCAGTTCGCATCGTGGGGTGCACCGCCGCCGCCATGGTACATCGACCCCCTGATGCGCTATGAACGGCAACACTATTACGTGGGGCTGCTCAAGGCGGCGGAGCTTCATGGCGCTACCCACCAAGCCGTGATGGAGTTCCAAGTCGTCACCGCGAAGCGACTGCCCAAGATCAGGGCAGGCCGCAACCTGATCGTCTTCTACTATCGCAAGGACATGGCCGCGGTGATGGCCGGCGTCGAGGAGCGGAAGACGGACACGGGCACGATGAAGATATCCTCGCCCGCGCTCACGGCCCTCGACCTCTTGCGCTATCCGCAGGCGGCGGGCGGCATCGACAATCTCGCGACGGTTCTCACTGACCTCGCCGGAAGGATCGACCCCGCGCAGCTCGCGGCGCTCTCGGACGCCGCCGAGCGGCCGGTGGTGCAGCGGCTTGGCCATTTGCTCGACCGCCTCGGTCACACGGACCGGGCGGAGCCGATGCGCGCCGCGCTGCATGCCCGCGGCGCCGCGGCATGGACTGAGCTCGACCGGCGCGAGGCGCGCGACCCGGATTTCGCGCAGGAGCCGCAGGAGCGCGACGAGCGCTGGCGCGTGATCGTGCGCCGCGTGCCGGAGCTCGACGAATGATCCCGGCGCAGAACATCGTCGCCTGGGGCAATGTCGTTCCCTGGGCGGATCCGCGGCAGATCGAGCAGGACCTCATCATCTGCCGCGCGCTCATCGACATCTTCACGGATGAAGGCCTTCGCGACGCGTTGCGCTTCCGCGGTGGCACCGCTCTCAATAAGCTGCATTTTCCTGCGCCGCTCCGCTACTCGGAAGACATAGATCTCGTCCGGACCTCGTCCGGTCCCATCGGGCCGATATTGGACCGCCTGCGGGTGGTTCTTGAACCGTGGCTCGGCAGGGCGCAATTCGACCAGAGCCCGGTTGCCCCTAAGCTTCGTTTCCGCGTGGATGCGGAGGACGGCAGCGGCGTCCCCATCCGGCTCAAGGTCGAGATCAATACCCGCGAGATCGAGGCTTATGATCCGCCGCAAGCGATGCAGCTGCGTGTCGATAATCCATGGTTCACGGGCGAAGCCGCGATCCCCACCTTTTCCCACGAAGAGATGTTGGCTACGAAACTGCGGGCGCTCTTGCAGCGCGACAAGGGCCGTGACCTCTACGACCTCGCCCATGCGCTGGAGACGTTCGAAGGCCTCGACCTTGATCGTATCGCCGTACTGTTCGGCCGGTATCTTGAGCTGTCAGGCCAGTCCATATCCCGCGCGCAGGCCCAGGAGCGGATGCTCGCGAAGCTCACCAATCCGCGGTTTCTGACAGACATGAAGCCGCTACTTCCTGCTGAAGCAGCCGAACACATGACGGAAGCTGCCACGGCTGACTCGTTCCGTAGGGTGTTCATGATGCTTGTGGACCGCTTGCCGGGTGAGCCGTGGGCACGGCTTTCGGAAATCAAGGAACGGTTCCGCATCGCTTGGTGACGACAGATTTTTGTTCACGGGCGCGGCAAGCTGCCGGCTGTGGCCTGCGATGATGCTGGTCATGTGAGCCGTCTCGATGGCGCCGTCAGTACGCTTAAATGGAACCAGCGCCACCTTGGTCAAAGTTCGCCTTTTGTGCTTCGAAAGTCGCATAAAAAGGCAGTGTGGAACTCAACGGCGGCTCATTGGTTTTGCGGGTTCAGCTCGTGGAAAAGGTCCGTCGGCCTTCCATGAACGCGGGTTTCGGCATCGCCTACCTCGATTTGGTCGATGAACGCCGGACAGGCGAGGCGGAACCGTATCTCGCCCGAGAGCACATTCGCGCGCATGATTTCGACGAACGCGGCTATCTTTTCATCCGCAGTGAGAAACCTGCGTTTGACGGATGCAGTGGTGCTACGCTTGTGGAGCCCCGGGGCGTCTCTATGCGGCAATCCCTCATCGTGAGCCGATGCTATTGTGCAAGTTTCGCAGCACTGCGGGTGGCGATATCGCCTAAGACAGCATGAAGAAGCGTTCCAACTTCCTGTTCGGCGACCCCGGGTGCAATTCCTGATTCGGACAGTTGAACGAGAATTGCCTTGGCGGTGTTGCGCCAGAAGGCGTTCGCGTCCTCCCCGTTCTTGGATTCCAGGATCCGGGCGATCCCTTCGACCAACTTCCGCCGCCGATGCAGCGGAAACGCGCTAATGTTTGAATCACGCATCGATCACCTCACCCCTTCAGTCGCGCGAATAAGCATTGGCGGGTGAGAAAATTTGGTTAACAGCGCTTTTGGACAATGGTCAGCAATGGAATAAAGCGTCTACCCAACAAGCCACGAGGTGTGCCGCGTGTTGATGATCGGCGCGTGCTGAACGGCATCTTCTGGGTGCTGCGCTCCGGTGCTCCATGGCGCGACCTGCCTCAGCGCTATGGGCCGCGCACCACCTGTTGCAACCGCTTCGTCCGATGGCGAAAAGCAGGTGTGTGGCTGCGCAGTAACGAGTCTAAGGCCTAAGGTTTGCGGAGCCTCACGCCGGCGCGGCTGCCGTTCTGCGGGATGAACTCGACGCCGGCGGCCTAGAGGGCGATGCGCAAGGCAGCAACGGTTCGCTCTTGTGTGGGGCTCTGTCGGGCCGCGACATCTACTTAATGTCTACTTTAGACAGTCGCCGCGACCATAACTTTTGATAGCAAGTCAGGGTCGCGGGATGCCGAGCCGCTTGAAATACCGAGTTAGGTCCGGGTGCTCGCGATCGTCCTGCCTCAACCGCGTCGTCATCGCCGGCGAGCGCCATAACCAAACCGGGAGCACTTATTCTCGACGGAGCACCGGGCATTCTCTGGTTGTGAAGACGGTGCTTGATCACCTGCCGCCTGAGTGTGTCTTCGCTTACGTTGTAGTCGTGTCTGAACAGATCAATGGCCCTCTGGACCGTGATCGCCTCTGCCCGTGGGATGTAGAGCGGCCGAAGCCGTTCGGCTGTTTCTGGCGCTGTTTTGACAGGGAGCGCATTGGTCATGCGGCCCATCGCGCTTTTCTGCGGCCCGCCGTTTCGCCCGACATCACGGAACGATATCGGCCCCCATATTAGAAACCTATGGACGCTACGGAACCCCACGGCCACGGGATGGCGGCCGATCTTTTGACATCGGAAGTTGCCAATGCCAGGCAGCATCCACCGGACCGAGCTCGCGCTTCAACGCACTGAAGAAATGCTGGCCGAAAATCTCGCGCTGTGCAGCAGGATACGAACTGCGGCGGAGGCCGCAGACCGCTTGATGAAGATCAATCCCCCCAGCTTTGAGGGAGGTCGCGCGGGTTGAACTGGGCCGGCGTTTCATTTTCGCGGCCTTGCGGCACCGTCCCGCAAGAGCCTGCCCTACATCACAGCGTGAGCAAACATCGGACAGAAGCATTCCAACGTTCACCGACCCAGACCGACACGAATCTTCAGTTCAAAGAGCGAGGATTAATGCTGCGGCAAACGAAGGGGGCACGGGGGGTCTTCGCGCGAGCCAGCTACCGCTCAGAAATTTCTCCAAATATTCCGACCTCCTGATGGAACCCATTCGTTGCGGGCGAGTTGCGGCTCATTGGTCGGACTTCCCGAACATGACAACGAGCAACAAAGCAGACCATCAGTCTGTCTCCGAAGCGTTTCGGAAACTGATCCGTTCCGAAGGCTATCGTCATCACGTACAAACGTTCTTAAATCTGGAGGTCGAACCAGAACTGCCGCCAACCCTACAGTCATTACTTGCGGCTATTGATCGGGCCAAACAGGGCCCGACGGAAGAAGGTCCCTAGCCGCTGGCTGAGCGTCAGGTCAAAGAGTATAGAGGCTCGCTTCGTGGCTTCTCCCCCTGATTCCCACTCAGAAGTAATCAAACATTCTGCTTGATTTTTCTCGACAGAGGATCATGAATGTTCCCTTGGGTTCTCGCTGAGGTGGGAGGCCTTGTATGAACGTTTGGACGAACTGCCGACCCGACAAAGTGACTGCCAAACACCTTGTTGACGAGCTGATCCTACAAGCCCGTCGCGGCCAAATCATCTCCGTCAAAGAGACTATCGCAGCGGTGCGCCGAGACGGGCCACATCTGGCGGAAACTGACTGCGAGCTGGTGGAGCTTATTGTCAATGTTGCCCCAGCCTTTGGCCTGTTCGTCGGGTTCGATCTTCGCGAATAGCCTCATGGCAACCCATTGGTTCTCGCCTGCGGTGTACGTCAGGACAGACCGACCTGGGATTGTGGGAGAAAGGCGGCTCGAGGCGCGTCAATAGGATCGAGGAGGAGCATGAGGGTCTTCGCGAGCTGGTGTCCGATCCCCACCACAGAAATTCTACAAAGATTCCTGACTGTCGCGGCCTAGCACCGTACAATTGTACGATTCGTACATGGCGTTGATGTCCGTCAGGAAGTGAGTAGATTCCCCTTCGGCGTGTCCCTGGGGAGGGCTGGATGAGCGTCGCGCAAAGGGTCGGTCCGCTTCTAGAGCAAGCAATCACTGTACTCCTCAACAGGGCGGACCGTCGCGACACGGTCTCGATAAAAGCGGCACTACGCGAAGCGCGGGAGACTGCGCCTTATTTGGTGGCCTCCGATGAAGAACTGACCGAGGCGATCGTCGAGGCAGCAACTGCCATGGGCCTCTGCGTGGCTTTCGACGGTGGCGAGTAGCTGTCAGCCAACTCCAGTCACTGTGGCATCGCAACAAAGCGCGCCGTCCTGCGCATTTTCAACAGTTAGAGGTAATCCGCAATTACCTTCGCAAGCTGCTAAATCTGCCTGTAGAACGGGAACTGGGCTGAGCAAAGGTATTTGCTGGAGGAACTTGATAAGGTCGACAAAGAGTGACCGCATGGCCCTCCACTGGTTCAACCCTCCGGTCCCCGTCAAGACCGAGCGTCCCGGGATCATCCGCGACGTCAACAACGCCGAGACAGCCGGCGAGGAGCTGATGAAGTGGACCAGGCGTGGCCCTTGCTGGGACCTCGCGGTGCGCATTTGCATGGCCGTGATATTCGACGAGATGGAACCTGAGGAGGCTCGTAAGGCATTCCTGGCTGCTGCAAAAGAGGAGGGGACATTACTCCCCCCAATGACAACCAGCTAACTTGAATTGCGGTAAAGGTTCTCTGACCAACACCGCCTTTGCGAAAGGAGCCCGCCGCCAGTGAGGGAGAGGCGACGGACCCCCCTACAGCGGCTGCACATCCACGAAGAATCCCGCTGCCACCTCTAAACCCGTGAGGGCCTACATCGTTCCCTTAGCTGCGGCTAAAGCGGGGTTGGTCGGCGGGCTCTTGCCGCTCTAAGTTCCCCCTTATGGGTCCTCTCTGGTTCTCTCCACCGGTCTACGTGAAGACGAAACGTCCGGGCATTCGCATGGGGCCAGCCACGTCGAGGGAGCCGCCGAGGAGCTCATGGGGTGGGACACAAACGGCCCGAAGTGGACCAAGGCGGTCCAATCCTGCGTCGACGCGTTCGAGGGCAGGGTGTCCCCGCAAGAGGTCCGTGAAGCCTTTGAGGCGGCTGCCAGGGAGGCCAACGTGTATCTCTCCCCTGAGTAGGAGGTATCATGGCGCCCATCTTGAGCAGCTCAACATGTGGACCCGGCGAGGGCCTCGCTGGCACAAGGCGGTGATCCTCTGCCTGTCAGCCTTGGAGGGCGATTCGATTGACCCGCACATAATACGAAAGGCCTTTGAGGCTGCCGCTAAGGAGGCCAACGTGTATCTCTCCCCTGAGTAGGAGGTGTCGTGGCAACCCATTGGTTCTCCCCTCCGGTGTACGTCAAGACCGACCGACCTGGGGTCACCTACGGGTGCAACAACGTCGAGGGTGCCGCCGAGGAACTCATGAAGTGGGCCAAGATGGGACCTAAGTGGAGGAAGGCTGTGCAACTGTGCGCCGACAAGAGGTCCGTCAGGCTTTCGAGGCTGCTGCCAAGGAGGAGGGGGGTTCCGTGAGTAGCAGGCCGGTGCCCATGGCTATGTTGGGACGGCCCGCTAGGCTGTCCGAATGCTGACCAAGTCCGCGCTGCTCGAAATAGACCCGGATACGAGAGCATTCACTCTGGTCGCCGCATTTATGGGCCATTTTGCACTTCTTGAAACTGGCATCGGAGCTTGCTCTGGGCGAGGTACTTGGCGTCTATGGGGCACCTCGAGGTAAGGGGACCGGAACCGGAATGTCAGGCTTCTAAAGCCGATGGCAGAAACCGGATACGGATGTCGAAAGGCCGACCGCCTCGTGTTCGACCTCGACCCCGATGAAGGCCTCGATTTTGAGGCCGTCCGCGCCGCTGCCTTTCAGTTCCGCGCTATCCTTGAATCGCTGGGGCGGGGTCGCGCTGACCAATCCTTGCCCAATCTGTAGCGTCCGACGCGGGCAGAGTCAGTAAAGCCAGTATTCAAAGGGCAACGCGGCGCTCACGGCCTTGCCTGATTGGAACCTGTGGAGATCGGCCTCGTTTGGCTGAAGCCATGGCAAAAATCAATCCGAGGACCGTCGCCAGTCTTTTGAGGGAATACGCGCAACGGGCGTCCATGCGCGGCGACAATCCCTATCGCACAAGGGCATACTTGCGCGCGGCAGACAGTCTGACGGGGCTGTCGCAGCCGCTTGATCGGATCATCGCCGCCGGCGCCCTCACCAAGATCCCGGGGATCGGTGAAGCGATCGCAGACATCGTGACCAAGCTTTACCAAACCGGCACGCACCCAAGCCTTGAGAAGCTGCGCGAGGATGTTCCAGCGGGCGTGATGGAGCTGTTTGCCATACCCGGGCTTCGTCCCGATAAGATACTGAAGCTTCATCAGGCGCTCGGCGTGAACTCGCTGGCGGAGCTCGAGGCCGCGGCAAAAGAGGACCGCATACGCCCGGTCAAAGGCCTCGGCGCCGCCCTTCAGACAAAGCTGCTGCAGAACCTGGCCATCGTGCGAAGCGGCGAAACGCAACTCCACCTGCACAAGGCCGCCGCTCTTCTCCACCATGCGGTCATATCGGTAAAGCAACAGCATCCAGAGTTTTCGCGCGTCGAAATTGCAGGTGACTTCCGACGCGGTTGCGAGCTCGTTTCCGACTTCGCCCTGGTAGCACAGGCCAGAAAGTCGACTGGAATCGAGGATACGACCCTCAGGCTTGTTGTCACGGACAAGAAGCATTTTGGCGCGCGCCTGCTCGAAGCAACCGGTTCGGCAGACCACCTCGAGCAACTGAAGACGTTCGCGGCCGACAAGGGATTCACCCTGGACGCCAACGGGCTTCATCGCGGGAGAAAGCTGATCGCGTCAGCGACAGAAGAAGAAATCTACCAAGCGCTAGAATTGCAGTTTATCGAGCCGGAATTGCGCGAAGGCAGGGGCGAGATCGAGCGAGCGGCAAAGCAGAAGCTACCCGCCCTCATTCGAGATGAAGATCTTCATGGCATCCTGCATTCTCACACGACCGCATCCGATGGCACCGAAACGCTTGAGGCAATGGCTGAAGCCACGCGCAAGCGCGGGTTCGAATACTTTGGTGTCGCCGATCATTCGCAGTCCGCTCACTACGCAGGCGGCCTTTCGTTGCGGGAGATTGCTGAACAGCACCGCGAAGCTGATCGGCTGAACAAGGCATACAATGGGAAATTTCGCATACTGAAGGGCATCGAGGCGGACATCCTGGCGGATGGCTCGCTCGATTACCCGAATGATATCCTGGAGATGTTCGATTTCGTCGTCGCGAGCGTGCACAGCCGCTTCAAGTTGCCCAAGAAGGAACAGACGGAGCGTATCATTGCGGCGATCGGAAATCCTCGGACGACAATCATCGGGCACATGACCGGTCGCCAGCTGTTGCGCCGCCCCGGTTATGATCTCGACGTCGACAAAGTCCTCAAAGCGTGTGCGAAACACGGGGTCGCTGTCGAAATCAACGCACATCCTTGGCGCCTCGACCTCGATTGGTGTCAAACGGCTTCCAAAACTGACCCCCGATCGGCGTCCAATTTTGACCCCCCCTTATGTAATGCGCGGCGGTCAGCGTTCGCC
>NZ_JAMYOL010000038.1:0-44259 GCF_040319815.1 Mesorhizobium sp. M0854 | reverse complement strand
GCAGGCCCTGGATGACGTTGAGGCCGATGCCGCCGAGGCCGAAGACGACCGCCGTCGCGCCTTGCTCGACCTTGGCCGTGTTGATGACAGCGCCGATGCCGGTGGTGACGCCGCAGCCGATGTAGCAGATCTTGTCGAACGGGGCGTCGGCATTGACCTTGGCCACCGCGATCTCGGGCAGCACGGTGAAGTTGGAGAAGGTCGAGCAGCCCATGTAGTGGAACAGCTTGTCCTTGCCAATCGAGAAGCGCGAGGTGCCGTCCGGCATCAAACCCTGTCCCTGCGTGGCGCGGATGGCGGTGCACAGATTGGTCTTGCGCGACAGGCAGGACGGGCACTGCCGGCATTCCGGCGTATAGAGCGGGATGACATGGTCGCCCTTCCTGACCGAGGAGACGCCCTTGCCGACGTCGACGACGATGCCGGCGCCTTCATGGCCGAGGATCGCCGGAAACAGGCCTTCCGGGTCGGCGCCCGACAGCGTGAACTCGTCAGTGTGGCAGATGCCGGTTGCCTTGATCTCGACCAGCACCTCGCCATCGCGGGGACCTTCGAGGTCGACCTCCATGATCTGCAGCGGCTTTCCGGCGGCAACGGCGACAGCGGCGCGCGTTTTCATCAGGCAATCCTCCCATGACGACCCATAGAGTTTCTCATTCCGCCATTGCTGCGGATGAGACCGCAATACGCTCATTCATCGCCGTATCCCCGCGAAAAGGAATAGGACTAAAGCAGACACGTAAGTCCACTTGCGGGGCTTTGATAAATCTTGTGGCGTCCGCTAAGCTCATTGTGGGCACCTTGAATTCGCGCTGGTCCGGGAACAATCGGACTTTAGTGCAAGAATGGGCAGTTTTATCGATGACGAGCGCGGTGCCAGGCACTCTCGCGGCCTTTTTGTGCTTTTTTTTCCAGACCGCCAACGTTACAGGCGTGATGGCCCAGGAAGTGACGGGCAAGCAACCGGTCGCGGCCGACAGGCCGGAAAGAAAGATAACCGAAATCAGAATAGGTTATTTGCGGGCCTACGCGCCGCAACTGGCGCTTTCCCTGCTGGACCTGCCGCCACGCGACGAAGGTGTCGCCGGCGCCAATGTGGCGATCGGCGACAACAACACGACAGGAAAGTTCCTCAGCCAGAAATTCAGCCTCGACATAGCCGAGGTCAAGTCGGACGCCGACGCGGTTCAGGCGTTCAACGATCTGATTGCCAAAGGTGACCGCTATGTTGTCGCTGACCTCTCGGCCAGGCAATTGCTGTCGATCGCCGACATCGCCCGCGACAAGGGCGTTCTGGTCTTCAATGTCGGTGCCACAGACGACAGCCTGCGCGAGGAAGACTGCCGCATAAACATTTTCCATGTGGCGCCGACACGAAGCATGCTGGCTGACGCGCTGGCGCAGTATCTCGTGATAAAGAAATGGCCGAATTGGGTGCTGCTCTATGGTTCGCATGAGCGGGATCATCTCTATGCGGCCGCGTTGCGCCGCGCGGCGGCTCGCTTCGGCGGTCAGATCGTCGCCGAGAAGGAGTTCAAAGACACTGGCACAGCGCGCCGAACCGACACCGGCGCCACGCAGATACAGCAGCAGATTGCCGTGTTCACGCAGGATCTGCCGGAGCATGACGTGGTGCTTGTCGCCGATGAGAGCGAGGTGTTCGGAACATATGTGCCCTACCGCACCTGGACACCGCGGCTGGTCGCTGGCACGGCCGGTCTTGTCGCATCGTCCTGGCATCCCGCGAGCGAGCAATGGGGTGGCATTCAAATGCAAAGCCGTTTCCTGAGGACGACCGGCCGGCGAATGCTGTCCAAGGATATGTCGGCCTGGACGGCGGTGCGGGCGGTGGGCGAAGCCAGCACGCGGACCAATGGCGACGATCCGAAGAAGATCAGCGACTACATCCGCTCGGACGATTTCTCGGTCGCCGCCTTCAAGGGACAGAAGCTGACCTTCCGCCAGTGGAACCATCAGCTTCGCCAGCCAATCCTGCTCGGCGACACCAAATCCGTGGTCTCGACATCGCCACAGGAGGGTTATCTCCACCAGATCTCCGAGCTCGATACGCTCGGCGTCGATCAGCCGGAAACGAAATGCGTCCTTAAGTAGAACCAATCGGGAGGAATTTTCGTGCAGAGACGAGCTTGCGCACTCGCCATTCTCGGCTTCATGGCCAATCCGGCGTGGGCTTACACCGTGTATGTCTCCAACGAGAAAGACAATACGATAACGGTCGTCGACACGGCGACGATGCAAGTGGTGAAGACCGTCGAAGTCGGCCAGAGGCCGCGCGGTATCACCATCTCGCATGACGGCAAGTTCATCTATTTGTGCGCCAGCGATGACGATACGATCGAAATCATCGATACCGCGACGCTGCAGATCGTTGGCACGCTGCCATCAGGCCCCGATCCCGAACTGTTCGTGCTTTCGCCCGACGGCAAGACGCTCTACGTCGCCAACGAGGACGACAATCTCGTCACCGCGATCAACGTCGAGAGCAAGCAGGTCATGACCGAGATTCCCGTTGGGGTGGAGCCTGAAGGCATGGCCGTCAGTCCCGATGGCAAAACCATGGTCAACACCTCCGAAACCACCAGCATGGCGCATTTCATCGACACCGACAGCCATGAGGTGACCGACAACGTCCTGGTCGATACGCGTCCGCGCTTTGCGCAATTCAAGCCCGACGGATCCCAGATTTGGGTCAGTGCCGAAATCGGCGGCACCGTGAGCGTCATCGACAGTCTCAAACGCGAGGTGGTGAAGAAGATCCAGTTCGCGATTGCGGGACTGCGGCCCGAAACCATCCAGCCGGTCGGCATCGCAATCAGCGCGGACGGCAAGAAAGCCTATGTCGCGCTCGGCCCAGCGAACCACGTCGCCGTCATCAACACCGAAACCTACGAGGTGGAAAAATACATCCTGGTCGGCCAGCGCGTCTGGCATCTCGACTTCACCCCCGATCAGAAGACGCTGATCACCACCAACGGCAATTCCAACGACATCACCTTCATCGACACGGCGACGGACGAGCCGGTTCAATCGGTTACGGTGGGCCAGCAGCCTTGGGGCGTGGCCATATCGCCCCACTAGACCGCAGCAATGATCAGGGAGACCGACGTGATGAATATTTGCCGCGGGGATGTTGCAAGTGCACTAGATGACCAGCGCGCCCCGAAGGAGCCAGCGGCATGCAGCATGTGAGGACAAGCGGAGCTGGAGAGGAGGTGGCAGCGCTCGATGTTGCCGGCGTCAGCCATTCCTATGGTCCGAAGCGAGCGCTCCAGGACGTCTCATTCTCGATCGCGCCGGGAACTTTCACCGTTCTGCTCGGCCTCAATGGGGCCGGCAAGACAACTTTGTTCTCACTGATCAGCCATCTTTACGGCACCCGCCGCGGATCGATTCGCATCTTCGGCTATGATGTCAGCCGCGCTTCGGGCGAAGCGCTCAGGCGTGTCGGCATCGTATTCCAGGCACGCACGCTCGACCTCGACCTCAGCGTCCACCAGAACCTCTCCTACCACGCCTCGCTGCATGGCATTGGCGGCCACCAAGTCCGGCAGCGCATTGCCGCGCTGCTCGAGACAGTCAACATGCAGGGCCGTCAGCATGACAAGGCACGCAGTCTTTCCGGCGGCCAAATGCGGCGCATCGAGATCGCGCGGGCGCTGCTCCACCGCCCTTCCCTGCTGCTGCTCGACGAGGCGACGGTCGGTCTCGACATCCAGTCGCGTGCGGGCATTCTGGCCACCATCCGCAAACTCGTCGAAACCGAGGGCATCGGTGTGCTGTGGGCGACGCATCTGATCGATGAGGTCGAAGACGGCGACCATGTCGTCGTGCTGCGGCAGGGCGACCTGGTTGCCAAGGGTAAGGTGGCCGATGTCGTTGCGACGAGCGGTGCCAGTTCGATCCGCGACGCCTTTTCCAGGCTCAACCGCATCGAAACAAGCGGCATCGCGGAGATGTCGCCATGAGCGCTCCCGCAATGCCCGCAAAAGTCGCAGCCCTCACGCCGGTGAAGTTCGAACAGTTTGGGCTCCACCACTACCTCATTTGCCTCAAAGGGATCGTCGTGCGGGAGTGCCTGCGCTTCCTGCATCAGCGCGAGCGCTTTATGTCCTCGCTGGTTCGGCCGCTCGTCTGGCTGTTCATTTTTGCCGCCGGATTCCGGCAGGTGCTCGGCGTATCGATCATCCCGCCCTACAAGACCTACGTGCTCTACGAGGTCTACATCACGCCCGGCCTGTGTGGCATGATTCTGCTGTTTTCGGGCATGCAGTCTTCGCTGTCGATGGTCTATGACCGCGAAATGGGCAACATGCGCACCCTGCTGGTCAGCCCCTTCCCGCGATGGTTTTTACTGATCTCGAAGATGCTCGCCGGTGTCGCCGTGTCGATCGCGCAGGTTTACGCGTTCCTGATCGTTGCCTGGTTCTGGGGCGTCAAGGCGCCGCCGCTTGGCTATCTCACCGTGCTGCCGGCGCTGTTCCTGTCAGGCATGATGCTGTGCGCGCTCGGCATGCTTCTGTCCTCAATGATCAAGCAGCTCGAAAACTTCGCTGGCATCATGAACTTCGTCATCTTTCCCGGCTATTTCGCTTCTCCGGCACTCTATCCCTTGTGGCGTATCCAGGAGGCTAGCCCCCTGCTCTACAAAATCTGCCTCGCCAATCCATTTACTTACGCCGTCGAACTGATCCGCTTCGCCTTCTACGGCCAGGTTGACTGGCTGTCGCTGGGCGTCGTTGCCGGCTGCACGCTGCTGTTCCTTGCCGCCGCCATCATCGCCTACGACCCTTCGCGCGGCCTGATGACCCGCAAACAGGACACGGGAGGAAATGCCTGATGGCGCGAATGATCCATGTTCGGAGCCTGGCTGTGATTGCCATGCTCGCGCCGGGCGTCAACGCCATGGCGGCAAACACTGAACCGGACTGGCCCTGCATGCAGCGCAAGGTGCCGCAGCTCTCGCTCGGCCAGATCTGGAGCGGACCGGATCTTCCTTCAGCCGCGAAGGACTGGTCGAAGGACCCCACCATCTCCGCCCTGATCGAGGAAGTGGCAGCTCGCCGGATGCCGATTGCGGAAGCTCAAAAGAAGATCAGGGATTTCGCCGCCTCCTTGCCGGCCGAGCAACGTGCACCCAAAATGGCGATGATGGTGCAAGGCATGTTCGACCACCTGGACGCCGAGCGCTCGCAGGTGATCTCCGGTATTTCCCGCTACGCCCACAAGCAGCTCGAAATGGCCGCCGCGTTGCGCAAGGAAGCGTCCGAGGTCGATGCATTGCGGACAAAGCCGGATGCAGATCCCGAAGAGATCGATCGGCGAACCGAACAGCTGAAATTCGCAACGCGAATTTTCGGTGAACGCGTTCAATCACTGACCTACGTCTGTGAAGTGCCGACGATAATCGAGCAGCGGCTTTATCAATTGTCCAAGGCCGTCTCGGAAACGCTCGCCGCGAAGAAATAGAACCTCATTCGATCTTCGCGGCGGATATCACGATCCACGGCCGGGCAGCACGCGCCAGCGCTGAACGAAATAACCGGGATGCGTCTCGATCCACTGGGCTACCAGCGATTGCGCCTGCATGAAGGCGGTCCCGGGATTCATCGCCAGGCCGTCCACCATCTGTTCGCGTTGTTCACAGGTCTGCGGCACAGCCGTCAGGCAGACCATCATAACGAGCGTGTAGAGCATTACCCCTTGTCCCCCTCGATTCCCGAATCCCATGCCCGGGAGGTTTCTGTGATACCGACCAGTCTGCAGGGGTCGCACATACAGATCGCTTACGGGTGTGAAAGGACGTGGCCCCCGCTCTTTCGCGCCGCAACATAACATGGCGCTAATCTAACGCCAACGACCGCAGGGCGTTCTGCAGAGCAATCGCGTCAGGTTGCGCCGCGCCAATGTGGTGCCGACGTTTCCAGCGTCGATGATTCCGATCTTCACGGGTGTTCGTCGATGTCATCAAACCGGGAGCCCGAGTTGCTTTCGCAGGCTTTTGTCGAATGCGGATGCGGGGACGAAACGGCGCAGGAAACTGACCTGGCGCGCCATTTTTCCAGCCGCATAGCGCCCCTTCGGAGCGGGATCGGTCGCAGCCGCCAAAACGGTCCTGGCCACCACTTCCGGCGCATCGCCTTTTTCCATCGCTTTCCGCACAGCTGCATTCATGCCGGCGCGCGCAGTGTCATAGATATCGAGCAACTGATCCGGCCTGGCGAGATTTTCTTCAAATGAGGTGCGGGTATAGGCGGGCTCCACCAACACGACGCGAATTCCGAAAGGACGCAGTTCGTGGTCGAGCGATTCGGAGTAGCCCTCAACGGCATGCTTGGTCGACGAATAAAGCGCGAAATAGGGAGCTGGAATGAAGCCCTGCACCGAGCTCAAATTGACGATTCTGCCCTTGCCTTGGCGGCGCATTGTCGGCAACACCGCTTTGGTTACTCGCATAACGCCAAAGACGTTCACGTCAAACAACGACTTGGCCTGGGCCATCGAGGATTCCTCCGCGCCACCAAGCAGGCCAACGCCGGCATTGTTGACAAGCAGGTCGATGCGCCCGGTCTCGGCCAGCACGTCCTGGACAAGTTTCGCCACGGACGCCTCATCGGTCACGTCACAGGCCAGCATGGTAACGCCATCGGATCGGTCGACGACCGCGCGACGGCTGGTTCCGAACACGCGAAAGCCCGCGTTCTGCAGGGCTTTGGCCGTTGTGTGCCCGATACCGCTGGATGCCCCCGTCACCAGGGCGACGCCTAGATTGGTCTTGTTCATGGAGGTCACTTCTTTCTTCGTTTTGGATTGGCGTGGGAGAAGCACGACAGGTCGGAGCGAAAGGCGTCAATCATGAGCGCCTCCGGTACTCGCGCCGGCCAGATCATCCGTCCAGCGCCGGAACAGCGCGCTGGCATTAACGCCTCCGAAGCCGAAGCCATTGGCGATTGCGTAGCCCGTCGCCATCGGCCGGGCCCGGTTTGCGACGAAGTCGATCCCGTCGCCGGCCGGATCGGGAGCGCTCAGATTGAGGGTCGGCGGTGCCATCTGATCCCTGAGCGCCAGGATTGCGAAGATTGCTCCGAGCCCGCCGGCGGCTCCGAGCAGGTGTCCGGTCGCCGATTTCGTTGCACTGACAGCTATCGCGAAATCGCGCCCGAACACGCTCTTGATCGCTTCGATCTCACCCAGGTCGCCCACCGGCGTGGAGGTCGCATGGGCATTGAGATGACGAACCTCGCGGGGCGAAATCCCTGCTTGGGCGATTGCGACCTCCATGGCCCGGCGCGCACCGTCGCCGTCCTCGGGACCGGAGGTGACGTGATGAGCATCCGCCGTCGTGCCGTAGCCGACAAGCTCGGCCAGCGGTCTTGCGCCGCGCGCCAGCGCGTGGCTCAATTCCTCGATGACCAGCATGCCGGCTCCTTCGCCCATGACGAAGCCGTCCCGCGACTTGTCGAACGGTCGGGAGGCCTCATCAGGACGGTGATTGAAGGACGTCGAAAGAGAGCGTGCCGCGGCAAACCCACCGAGGCTGACAAGATTCATGCATGCTTCCGTCCCGCCGCACACGGCAATATCGGCCTCGTCGGCGCGGATCAGGCGAGCCGCATCGCCGATCGCCTGAATGCCGGCCGCGCACGCCGTCACGGGTGCACCGAGCGGACCTTTGAAGCCATAGCGGATCGAGACGTGGCCTGCCGCGAGGTTCACCAGGAAGGACGGCACCGTAAAAGGTGATAGACGGCGGACGCCGCGCCGGTCGACCGTGCGCACCGCCTCGGTTATGGCCGGGAACCCGCCGACGCCCGAGGCGATGATCGTGGCGGTGCGCAAGCGATCCGCTTCCGAGACGGGGGCCCATCTTGCTTGGGCGAGCGCTTCTCGTGCCGCCGCCAGCGCAAAGAGAATGAACCGGTCTACCTTGCGCTGATCCTTCGGCGGAAGGATGGCTTCCGGATCGAAACCAGCGTCCGGATCTTCTTCTGTGGAGGGCACCACCCCGCCGACCTTCGCCGGCAGGTCGCATACCACATCATCCGCAAGCCTCCGGATGCCCGAGCGGCCGGCCAGGAGACGCGACCAGGACGCTTCGACATCGGCAGCAAGGGGCGTGACCGCTCCCATGCCTGTGACAACAATCCGTCGCATCTATTTTCCTATCAATTTGGGTGCGCCGCCAGCGCTGCGCACGCCGTTCAAGCGCCGGCTGCTTTGCGAACCTGTTCTGTCGCCGCATCCAGAAATGCCTCCGCGAGGTCGGGGTCGTTGACGACGCGCGAAAGGAGCACCGCACCGACCATTGTCGAGAGAATGGCCATGGCCTTGTCGCCGGGCCGCTCGCCGTCGGCCTCGTCAATCCAACTACCAAACATCTCAAGATATTCCCTGATCCCGGCTTCGAACGACGCTCTCACGTCCACGCCCTGTCTGGCGGCATCCGAACCGAGCGCCACGATCGGGCAGCCGTCCATCCTTTCTTCGCGATGGTCCATGCTGAGGTAGAACGCGATCACCGCGCCAAGCGGATCCTCGGGTTTTGCCGTAGTCGCGGCCGACCATCGGTGGGTGGCGCTCTCCATCGCCCGTCTAGACGCCTGCGCCGCCAGGTCCTCCTTTGACGCGAACTGCTTGTAAAAAGCGCCTTGGGTCAGCCCGGCACCCTTCATCAGATCCTTAAGGCCAATGCCGTCAAAACCGCGCTCCCGAAAAAGGCGGCTTGCCACATTGATAACGGTTTCACGGTTTTCCGCAGCCTGAATGCGACTTACGCGCATCGGTAATCTCCCCTTTAGCGTGTGTTCGTAATCTATATCTTATATAGAGAGCGAACGCAATCTATCAAGAGAAGATGAGAGATGATCCGCAGAACCCCGACCGCTCCGCTCTTGGCCGCACTGAGATGGGCATGAAAACGAGACCCGCGTTGTGCTGGCGGGCGTCCTGCTCGGTGGTCTTCCCGACAGCGCCACGGATCCGACCAGCGGACAGAAAACCACTAAGGTTTCACCGGATCGAGATGTCAGAATCTACCCGGTAGAACGCGATCACCGCGCCAAGCGGATCCTCGGATTTTGCCGCGGTCGCGGCCGACCATCGGTGGTTGGCACTCTCCATCGCCCGCTTGGACGCCTGTGCCACCAAGTCCTCCTTTGATGCGATGCTTGTAAAAGGCGCCTTGGGTCAGCCCGGCACCCTTCATCAGATCCTTGAGGCCGATGCCGTCAAAGCCACGCTTCCGCAAAAGGCGGCTTGCCACGTTGATTGCGGTTTCG
This sequence comes from Mesorhizobium sp. M0854, assembly GCF_040319815.1. Classification (NCBI taxonomy): domain Bacteria; kingdom Pseudomonadati; phylum Pseudomonadota; class Alphaproteobacteria; order Hyphomicrobiales; family Phyllobacteriaceae; genus Mesorhizobium; species Mesorhizobium sp. M0854. The sequence goes on along the minus strand of NZ_JAMYOL010000038.1, from coordinate 34,963 downwards.
CGGTTTTCCGCGGCCTGTACGCGACTCACACGCATCGGCGATCTCTTTTTTAGATTGCATTCGTAATCTATCTGCTATATAGATGGCGAATGCAATCTAAAAAAGGAGACACGAAATGATCCGCAAGATCCTGAGCGCTTCGCTCCTGACCGCGCTGTTTCTGGCGACCCCAGCGTTTGCCGAGGAAGCTACCGTCGGACGCCCAATCGAAGCCGGCAGCCTGCACAACGGACGCCTCGACATGGTGGTCTATTACGTCCCAATCGACGGCGACCTCCTGGAGGTCACCGCCACCTTCGCGCCCAAGGGCGGAGGCGATCCGCTGCGCGTCGTCATGGGCCTCGCCGACCGCGACTCCGTTGCCTTCTCCATGCCGGGCTACCGGGGCTCTCTCTACGCGTTCTCGAGGTCCGGCGAGGAGGTGACAGTCGCGACTGGGACCGACAAGCATCCGCGCGCCGACGCGCTACCGGACTGACTCGCCGCGCAGGTCGCAGCCGGCCGCTGCCCGTCGACGCAGGACACAGCATAGAGAATGAACGCAATCTATTTCGGCATGAGGCGATGGGCATGAAAAAGCGACTTGTCATTGGGCTGGGCAGCGTCCTGGCCGCGGGGTTAGGGATGGCCGCATTCGTCACGCTGCCCATTCGCACGCAGGCAACCGCAGTGGCGGATCCGAGGCAGGAAGCGCCGATCGTCAGATTGGTGACGGCGGCGCCAGTGGCTGGATCCGAACGCGGTTTCACGGGCACGATTGCCGCGCGGGTGCAGAGCAATCTTGGTTTTCGCGTACCCGGCAAGATCATCGAGCGCCTGGTGAACGTCGGTGAACGGGTCAAGGCGGGCCAACCGCTTCTACGGATCGACGACACCGATCTGGCTCTCGCGCTCACCGCCAAGCGCAATGCGGTCGCCGCGGCACGCGCTGTGCTGGTTCAGGCGAGCGCGGACGAAAAGCGCTATGCCGTTCTGGTCAAGAAGGAATTGGCAGCAACTCCGCAGCGCTACGAGCAGGCGAAGGCCGCGTTGGACACCGCGACCGCACAACTCGCCGCCGCCGAAGCGGAAGCGAAAGTCGCGGAAAACGAAGCGGCCTATTCCGTCCTGGTGGCGGACGCGGATGGAACTGTGGTCGAAACCATCGGCGAGCCGGGACAGGTCGTCTCCGCCGGTCAGACAGTGGTTCGGATCGCCCAGGCCGGCCCTCGTGAAGCGGTGGTCGCGCTTCCCGAAACGATCCGGCCGGCGATCGGCTCTGTGGCCGAGGCCGCCGTTTATGCAGCCGATGGGCGCCATACGGCGCATCTGCGGCAGTTGTCGGATGCCGCCGATCCCCAGACCCGTACCTATGAGGCCCGCTATGTGCTCGACGGGGAGGCCGCGGCAGCACCGCTTGGCGCGACCGTGACTATCCGGATCACAAGCCAGGCGAGCCAGCCGGAAGTCCAGGTGCCGCTCGGAGCCGTGCTCGATGATGGCGGCAAAACAGGCGTTTGGGCCCTGGATCGCGCCACCTCGACCGTACACTTCCGACCTGTCGGCCTTGTTCGTGTGACAAGCGAAAGCGCCGTGGTCTCCGGGCTGAACATGGGAGATCCGGTCGTTTCGCTCGGCGCTCATCTTCTGCAGGAGGGCGCTCGCGTCAGGTCTGCTTCCGAAAGCGGGAGCAACTGACGATGAACCTCAATTTTTCAGCGATCGCCGTTCGCGAACGGGCCGTCACCCTCTTCTTCATCCTCCTGCTCGTGGCGGCTGGCGCCTACGCGTTCCTTATGCTCGGGCGGGCGGAGGATCCCAACTTCACCATTAAGACCCTGACGGTCACGACGGCATGGCCGGGCGCGACGGCCCGCGAGATGCAGGACCTTGTCGCCGAGCCGTTGGAGAAGCGGCTTCAGGAGCTCACCTGGTACGATCGGGTCGAGACCACCACGCGGCCGGGCTACGCCTATATGACGGTCACGCTGAAGGACAGCACGCCGCCATCCGTCGTGCAGGAAGAGTTTTACCAGGCCCGCAAGAAGCTGGGGGATGAAGCCCGCAACCTGCCGCCCGGCGTCTACGGCCCCTTCGTCAACGACGAATATTCGGATGTGAGCTTCGCCCTTTATGCGCTGAAGGCCAGAGGCATGCCGATGCGTGAGCTGGCCAGGCAGGCCGAGGCAATTCGACAGGACCTCCTGCACGTGCCCGGCGTCAAGAAGATCAACATCCTCGGTGAGCGCCCCGAACAGATATTCGTCGAGTTCTCCTATGCCAAGCTGGCAACGCTGGGCGTGTCGGCACAGGATATCATCGTGGCATTGCAGCGGCAGAACACCGTCACACCGGCGGGCTCGATCGATACTCAGGGGCCGCAGGTCTTCATCAGGCTCAACGGCGCTTATGACAGTGTCCAGGCTATCGCCGACACGCCGATCGTTGCCGGGGGGCGGACGCTGAAGCTTTCCGACCTTGCCGAGGTCCGCCGCGGCTACGAGGACCCTCCCACCTATCTCATCCGACGCCAGGGCGAGCCCACCATCATGCTCGCGGCCGTTATGCAGGAGGGTTGGGACGGTCGCGCGCTCGGCAAGGCGCTGGAGGACCGGACGGCGGCCATCGCACGAACATTGCCGCTTGGGATAACGCTCGACAAGGTGTCCGACCAGGCCGTCAACATCACCTCGGCGGTCGACGAGTTCATGTTGAAGTTCGCGATGGCGCTCGGTGTCGTGCTGCTGATCAGCCTGCTCAGCATGGGCTGGCGCGTCGGCATCGTCGTGGCGGCCGCCGTCCCGCTGACGCTTGCCGCCGTGTTCCTCATCATGCTGGAGACCGGCCGGTTCTTCGATCGCATCACGCTCGGCGCCCTCATCCTGGCGCTCGGTCTTCTCGTGGACGACGCCATCATCGCCATCGAGGTGATGGTGGTGAAGATGGAAGAGGGCATGGATCGCATCAAGGCGGCGGCCTATGCCTGGAGCCATACCGCGGCGCCGATGCTGTCGGGAACGCTCGTGACGATCGCTGGATTCCTGCCCGTGGGCTTCGCACGCTCGACGGCCGGCGAGTACGCCGGCAATATCTTCTGGGTCGTAGGGTTCGCTCTCGTCGTCTCCTGGATCGTCGCCGTGGTTTTCACGCCCTACCTTGGCGTCAAGATGCTGCCCGCGATCAAACCGGTCGAAGGCGGCGTTCACGCCATATACGACACACCGAACTATCGGCGCCTTCGCCGGCTCATCATCTTTGCCGTGCGCCACAAGTTCGTAACCTGCGGTGTCGTCGGCATCGTCTTCGCACTTTCGGTTGTCGGCATGGGCAGCCTGAAACAGCAGTTCTTCCCGACATCCGATCGCCCCGAAGTGCTGGTCGAGGTTCGTCTGCCGGAAGGCACCAGCATCGAGACGACGACCGCCACAGTGGAGAAGCTGGAGCACTGGCTGGACGGCCAGCCCGAAGCCAAGATCGTGACGAGCTACGTCGGTCAGGGCGCTCCGCGCTTCTTCTTCGCGATGGCACCGGAACTGCCTGATCCTGCCTTTGCCAAGATCGTCGTGCTGACACCGGACGCGGAGGCGCGCGAGGCGCTGAAGCACCGGCTCCGGGAGGCGGTATCGCAGGGGCTCGCGCCGGAAGCCGATGTCCGCGTCACGCAGCTTGTGTTCGGACCCTATACGCCGTTCCCTGTCGAGTTCCGGGTCACGGGGCCTGATCCCGCGCAACTCTATAGCATTTCCGAGAAGGCCCTCGATATCATGCGGGGCGTCCCGGACGTGCGGCAGGCCAACCGCGACTGGGGCAACCGCACGCCCGTACTGCGCTTCATCCCTGACCAGGATCGACTGAACCTCATCGGCCTCTCGCCGGCGGAAGTAGGCCAGCAGCTCCAGTTCCTCCTCACCGGCATCCCTGTCACGCAGGTCCGCGAGGACATTCGCAATGTCCCCATCGTGGCGCGCAGCGCTGGGGCTGAGCGGCTGGATCCGGCGCGTCTGGCGGATTTCTCGCTGATGAGCCGGGACGGCCGCCAGATTCCGCTCGACCAGATCGGTCATTCGGAGATCCGTCTTGAAGAGCCGATCCTGAAGCGCCGCGACCGGACGCCCGTCGTCACGATCCGGTCGGATATCAACGAAGCGACTCAGCCTCCGGAGGTCTCAAAGCAGATCATGAAAGCCCTTCAGCCGCTGATCGCGTCCCTTCCGGCCGGCTATAACATTGAAATGGGGGGATCGATCGAGGAGGCTGAGAAGGCCAACACTGCTTTGGGCAAGATCTTCCCGGCCATGATCGCCGCCATGCTGATCGTCATCATGCTGCAGGTACGATCCTTCTCGACGATGGCCATGGTCGTGCTGACCGCACCGCTTGGGCTCGTCGGCGTCGTGCCGATGTTGCTCACCTTCAACCAGCCCTTCGGTTCAACGCCATTCTGGGCCTGATAGGGCTGGCCGGCATCCTGATGCGCAACACCCTGATCCTGACCGAACAAATCAAGGAGAACCGTGCTGCCGGCCTTGACGACTATCACGCCGTCATTGAGGCCACCGTGCAACGCACGAGGCCGGTGATCCTGACGGCGCTTGCCGCCGTGCTGGCTTTCATCCCCCTTACGCACTCCGTGTTCTGGGGATCGATGGCCTATACGCTGATCGGCGGCACGGCGGCCGGCACGGTGCTGATCCTGCTCTTCCTTCCCGCTCTCTATGCCGCGTGGTTCCGGATCAAGCCGACCGCAGATGTGGCCCATGAGGCTTCGACCGAGGAACCGGAATTGCAAACAGCGATGGCTGCCGAATAGGGCACTGTTGTCGGAAAAGACGGTTCAAGTTCTCGCCCGCCGGTTTTGCCTGAACATATGCAGGGCCAGCCGGACGATCTTGCCGCTTACAGATGATCGCCCAGGGCGAGCCCGCCAGATCCGTTTCATCAGTCCTGGAGACATCCATGAATCGTCCGCTCCGAATGCGAACTGATCCCGACGAGGTGCGCGCGCGCATCCTGGAGGTGGCGGAGGGGCACTTTCGCCGCATCGGCTACAACAAAACGTCGGTGGCCGACATCGCCTCCGAACTCAGCATGAGCACGGCAAACATCTACCGCTTCTTCCCCTCAAGGGACGCAATCAAAGAATCCATCTGCGGGAAAGCTTTGAACGAGGTAGCTGACATCGCCCTCGCAATCGCGCGCACGAACGCGTCGGCCGGGGAGAAATTGGGTCAGCTACTGACCGCCGTTCACCATCACAAGAAGATGACGCTGGTCAAGGAAAGGCGCATGCACGACCTGATTGTCGCCGCCATGCAGGAGAACTGGGCGACCATCAAGGCGCATATCGAGCACGTGGTAACTACCTTAGGGGTCATTATCCGCGAGGGCATCGAATCGGGCGAATTCAATGTCGACGATTCCGCTACGGCGGCGCGTGCCGTCCACACCGCGTTCACGCAGTTCCTCCATCCGATCCTGATCGAGCACTGCGTCCAATACGGCGAAGACACCGAAGCGGGCCTGCGCGAGCAGATCCGATTCATCCTGAAAGCTCTCGGCAAGTCGGATTGACCAGCCTGCCGTATGCAGGATCAAGCCGCCGCTGATGACATCCACGAGGACTCGACGGAGGAACTTGACACACGAACAGCAACGGTTGCCGAACCATGTGCCGGAAGAGGTGCAAAGCCGTCCCTCGTCCGAGACAGCTCTCCAAAGGCAGCCATTTCGGGCGATGCCCGCTGACCAGCCGGATGCGGACCTTGCAGCCCGCCTTCCGACGGTCGGCTTAGGGGTCGACTCCGGCCGCTCGGCCTTGATCGCTTTAGCGACCGCTCACGCGCAGCTAAGCCATACGGACAAGCGGTTGCGTCGCTCCATTCGGACTTCCATCCTAAATGATTCGAGCCTTAGGGGTTAGTCGAGTCGAAGCTGCCGCTCAGCGCCACCGCCGTTCTCCTGTATTTGCACGCCACGTCCCTACTACGACCGAAACTTGTTGAACTAGGCTAACTCGCGCGACCTCTACTGTTCAGTTCCTCGTGCGGATAGAGCTTGCCGAACAGGGGCAGGTACATCGCGCCCTTGCGCATCAGAAAATCGTGGAAGGTCGCCATCGCCGGCGAGATCGCGTGGTCGCTGCGCATCACCGAAAACCATTGCCGGCGGATCGGCATGCCGACAACGTCGAGGATAACCAGCCGGCCGGCTTCGGTTTCGGCAGCGATGGTGTGGGCAGAGATGAAGGCGATGCCGAGCCCGGCCATCACCGCCTGCTTGATGGTCTCGTTCGAGTCCATCTCGACGCCGAGATCGTCGATGCGGCCGGGCACGTCGCTCAGGAATATTTCCAGTGAGATGCGCGTTCCGGAGCCGGGCTCGCGAATGAGGAAATGCTCCTCGGCGATCCGCTCCTTGGAAATGTCGCGTGCCGACGCCAGCGGGTGGTCGGGCGGTGCGATGATGACCAGCGGATGATCGCCGAAGACCGAAGCACGCACCGGGACTTCCTTGGCCGGGCGTCCCATCAGCGCGATATCGATATCGTGGTTCTTCAGATTGTCGATCGTCTCGGCGCGGTTGCCGATGGCAAGGCGCATGTCGATATCTGGATGTTCCTTCATGAAGGCGGCCATCAGCCGCGGCGCGAAATATTTGGCCGTGGAAACGACGCCGAGCCGCAAGCTGCCGGCGCGCACGCCCTTGATTGCATCCATCTTGTCTTCGAGCAGACGAAGCCGCTCCTCGATGGCCTGTGCCGTCTCGACGAAGGCCAGACCTGCGGCAGTGGGACGCATGCCGTCCGACGTCCGGTCGAACAAGGCCAGTTGGAACTCCTCCTCCACTTGCCGCAACTGGATCGTCACCGCTGGAGGAGACAGCCCTAACACCTTGGCCGCGCTGACGATTTTTCCGTGGCTGATGATTGCCTGAACGGTCTTGAACTGCTTGAGCGTGAGGTTTCTCATACGGCATACTAAAATTTTTTTACTGCCTGAGTAAAGTTATTGAATTTTACTTATCCAGCGTCGTTTGTTCTCCTTTCCCAATCCGGCCGGCCCCGAGGAGAGGCGGCTGGATCGGGAGGTTACGATGCCAGCGGCAACGCTCGACGCTTTTCTGAACTCCTATCTTGGCGAGCCGGACGAACTGCGCTCCGCCGTCGTAGCGACCATCCGTCAGCTGACGCAGGCGGCCACCACGATCCGCAACACCATCAATCAAGGGGTGCTCGGCACCGCCTTTGCGGGAACCCGCGGCGCCAATGCTGACGGAGACATCCAGAAGGATCTCGATGTCTTCGCCGATGACATCTTCCTCGACGCCATGCGCCACGCTCCGGTCGCGCTCTACGCTTCCGAGGAACTGGAGCAGCCGGTGCTGCTCGACAGGCAAGCGCCTCTTGCCATCGCCATCGACCCGCTCGATGGCTCATCCAACATCGACACCAACGTGTCGATCGGAACGGTCTTCTCGCTCCTCCCTGCAACTGGCGCGCCGGATAGGAATCCGGCCGCCTCGTTTTTGCAAGCGGGCGTGAACCAGCTGGGCGCCGGTTTCTTCATCTACGGCCCGCAGCTGGCGCTGGTTCTGTCGCTCGGCAGCGGCACCCATGTCTTCGTTCTCTCGACCAGGCTCGGCACCTTCGTCCAGGCCTATGAGAGCCGGATCATCCCGCAGCGAACCCAGGAGTTCGCCATCAACGCCGCCAACTACCGGCATTGGGACGAGGCGGTGCGGCTCTACATCGACGACTGCCTTGAAGGCACCGAAGGCCCACGCGAGAAGGACTTCAACATGCGCTGGATCGCCTCTCTGGTTGCGGACTGCTACCGCATATTGATGCGCGGCGGCGTATTCCTGTATCCAGGCGACAAGCGCAAGGGCTACATGCAGGGGCGACTTCGCCTCGTCTATGAGGCAAACCCGATCGCCTATCTCGTCGAACAGGCGGGCGGTGCGGCCACCGATACGATGACCCGCATCCTCGAAATCGAACCCGAGAGCCTGCACCAGCGCGTGCCCATGGTTTTCGGATCGGCGCGGGAAGTCGCGCGCATCACCCGCTACCACACCGAGCCGAGCGCCATCGGCGAGCGCGCGCCGCTGTTCAGCCGCCGCGGCCTTTTCAGGGCCTGAAGACCATGTCGGCAAAGCACCCCATCATTACCATCACCGGGTCGTCGGGCGCAGGCACCACCTCTGTCAAGCGCATCTTCGAACTGATCTTCCGGCGCGAGAACATCGGGGCCGCCTTCATCGAAGGCGATGCTTTCCATCGCTATGACCGGGCCACGATGAAGGCGAAGGTGGCCGAGGAGGAAAAGGCGGGCAATCCGAACTTCACCCACTTCCACGCCGAGGCCAATGAACTGGCAATCCTCGAAGAGGTATTCGAGGAATATGGCCGACGGGGAACCGGAAAGACCCGCACATACATCCATGATGAGGATGAGGAGAAGCAGTACGGCACGCCGCCGGGACATTTCACCGAATGGCGCGAATTTCCGCCGAGCGACCTGCTCTTCTACGAGGGCCTGCATGGCTGCGTCGTCACCGACAAGATCAACCTGGCCAGGCACGCGGATCTCAAGATCGGCGTGGTGCCGGTCATAAATCTCGAATGGATCCAGAAGATCCATCGCGACCGCGCAACGCGCGGCTATTCCACCGAGGCAGTGATGGACGTGATCCTGCGTCGTATGCCGGACTATGTCCGCTACATCGTCCCGCAGTTTTCGCAGACGGCCATCAACTTCCAGCGCGTGCCGATCGTCGACACGTCCAATCCATTCATTGCGCGCTGGATTCCGACGCCCGACGAATCGATGCTGGTTATCCGCTTCGCCAATCCCCGCGGCATCGATTTCCCCTACCTGCTTTCGATGATCCACGACTCGTTCATGTCGCGGCCGAATTCCATAGTGGTGCCCGGCAACAAGCTCGACCTTGCCATGCAGCTGATCCTGACGCCGCTCATCCTGCAATTGATCGAACGCAAGAACCGTGTGTCGTGAGGAGGACGCCATGAACAGCCAGGCAGCAGCACTGAAGCCCGTCGCCGCCGTCTCGGAGCGCGACATGGCCAACGCCATTCGCGCACTGGCGATGGACAGCGTCCAAAAGGCCAATTCCGGTCATCCGGGCATGCCGATGGGCATGGCCGATGTCGCGACGGTGCTGTTCAGCCGCTTCATCAACATCGATCCGTCGGCCCCCAACTGGCCCGATCGTGACCGCTTCGTGCTGTCGGCCGGGCACGGCTCGATGCTGCAGTATGCGCTGCATTACCTGCTAGGCTTTGAAGACATGCCGATCGAGGAGTTGCAGCGGTTTCGCCAGCTGGGCAGCCGCACCGCCGGGCATCCGGAATATGGCCATGCGCTTGGCATCGAGACGACGACCGGCCCGCTTGGACAAGGCATTTCGACCGCTGTCGGCATGGCGCTGGCGGAGCGCATGCTTGCGGCCCGCCACGGCGCCGATCTCGTCGACCATTTCACCTACGCAATCGCCGGCGACGGCTGCCTGCAGGAAGGCATCAGCCACGAGGCGATCGATCTTGCCGGTCACCTGAAGCTCTCCCGGCTGATCGTCTTTTGGGACGACAATGCGATCTCGATCGACGGGCCCACTTCCCTGTCGACATCGATGGACCAGCCGGCGCGGTTCAAAGCCGCTGGATGGCATGTCCAGTCGGTGAACGGCCACGACACGGAAGCCGTTGCGGCGGCAATCGAAGCGGCGCAGCAATCGGACCAGCCGTCTCTGATCGCCTGCCGCACGGTGATCGGCAAGGGCGCCCCAAATCTGGGTGGTTCGGAAAAGACGCATGGCGCGCCGCTGGGCGATGCGGAGATCGCCGCGACGCGCGAAAACATCGGCTGGGCCTTCGCGCCGTTCGAGGTGCCGGACGATATCCTTTTCGCCTGGCGCGAGATTGCCGGCCGCGGTCAAGCGGCACGCCGCGCCTGGGAGAATCGGCTTGCCGCCTCACCACGGCGGCAGGCCTTCGAGAGCGCGGTCGCCGGCGTCCTGCCCGACGCGGTCTTCGAAGCACTCGACGCTTTCCGCAAGGAGCATGTCGGGAAGGCGACCAAGGTTGCAACGCGAAAAGCCTCGGAAATGGCACTCGCTGCGATCAATGGCGCAACCGAACTGACCGTCGGCGGCTCCGCCGATCTGACGCATTCGAACCTGACGATCACCAAGGGTATGAACCGCATCGCGCCGGGCGACTACGCCGGCCGCTACATCCACTATGGAATCCGCGAGCACGGCATGGCCGCAGCCATGAACGGCATCGCACTGCATGGCGGCTTCGTGCCTTATGGCGGCACGTTCCTGTGCTTCGCCGACTACGCGCGCGGCGCGATGCGGCTCTCGGCGCTCATGGGCCAGCGCGTCATCTATGTGATGACGCATGATTCCATTGGTCTCGGCGAGGACGGCCCGACCCACCAGCCGGTCGAGCACCTGGCGATGCTGCGGGCGACGCCAAACCTCAACGTCTTCCGCCCGGCCGACATCGTCGAAACGGCGGAGTGCTGGGAACTGGCGCTGAGAAGCGAGAAGCGGCCGAGCGTGCTGGTGCTCTCGCGCCAGAACCTGCCGATGCTGCGCCAAGCACCTTGCGACGAGCCACACAGCGACGAGAACCGGTCGAGCCGGGGCGCCTACATCCTGCGCGAGCCAGTCGGGCAGCGCGCGTTGACGCTGATCGCCACCGGCTCGGAGGTCGAGATCGCGGTTGCCGCCGCCGAACGGCTGGAGACCGAGCACGGCGTCGCCGCCGCGGTTGTCTCGATGCCGTGCTGGGAGCTTTTCGAGGAGCAGGACGCCGGCACCCGCAAGGCAGTCCTCGGCTCGGCGCCCCGCATTGCCATCGAAGCCGCAGCACGGCTCGGCTGGGACCGCTGGATCGGCGACACCGGCACTTTCGTCGGCATGGCCGGTTTCGGCGCCAGCGCCCCTGCCCCGGATCTCTACCGGCATTTCGACATCACGCCCGAAGCCGTCGCGGCAGCGGCGCTGAAGCTCATCATCTAGGAGAAACCGACAATGGCCCGCATCACCCTTCGCCAGCTTCTCGACCATGCCGCCGAGCACGGGTACGGGGTGCCGGCATTCAACATCAACAACATGGAACAGGGCCTCGCCATCATGGAGGCCGCCAGGGCCTGCGATGCGCCGGTTATCATCCAGGCCTCACGCGGCGCCCGTTTCTATGCCAATGACATCATGCTGGCCAAAATGATGGAGGCGTTGACCGAAATCCATCCGGCCATTCCGCTCTGCATCCATCAGGATCACGGCAACAACGAAGCCACCTGCCTGTCGGCGATCCGCCACGGCTTCACCTCGGTGATGATGGACGGATCGCTGATGGCGGATGCCAAGACACCGGCGAGCTACGATTACAACGTCGCCATCACCGAACGTGTCGCACGCATGGCGCATTGGGTCGGCGCTTCGGTCGAAGGCGAGCTCGGCGTGCTCGGCTCGCTGGAGACCGGCCAGGGCGAGGCCGAGGACGGGCACGGCGCCGAAGGTGCGCTTTCCCATGACCAGCTTTTGACCGATCCCGATCAGGCGGTCGACTTCGTGACCGCCACCCGGGTCGACGCGCTGGCGATCGCCTGCGGTACCTCGCACGGCGCCTATAAATTCAGCCGCAAGCCTGACGGCGGCATCCTGGCCATGCAGGTGATCGAGGCGATTCACGAAAAGCTGCCCAACACGCATCTGGTCATGCACGGGTCTTCCTCCGTGCCGCAGGAACTGCAGGATATCATCAACAACTATGGCGGCGAGATGCCCCAGACCTTTGGCGTCCCGGTCGAGGAAATCGAGCGCGGCATCCGCTACGGCGTGCGCAAGGTCAACATCGACACCGATTGCCGAATGGCCATGGCCGGGCAGTTCCGCCGCGTTGCGACGGAGGACCCGCGCGAATTCGATCCGCGTAAGTTCCTGAAACCCGCCATGGACGCGCTGCGCGACCTTTGCCGCGATCGCTTCGAACGCTTCGGCACCGCAGGCCACGCGTCGAAGATCAGGGTGATCGCCATGGATGAGATGGCGAAACGTTACGCCGCAGGAAAGCTCGACCCCCAAATCGCAACCGCGAAAGCCGCCTGAGCGGCAAACAGGAGACCTGCCATGAACAAGATCGACATGCCCTCAGCAGGCACGCTCAAGGAAGGCAAGGAACGCTACAGGTCGGGCGTCATCCCCTACAAGAAGATGGGCTACTGGGAGCCGGACTACCGGCCCAAGGAGACCGACCTGATCGCCATGTTTCGGATCACGCCGCAGCCCGGCGTCGACCACGAGGAGGCGGCCGCCGCCATCGCCGGTGAATCCTCTACCGCGACATGGACCGTGGTGTGGACCGACAGGCTGACCGCCTGCGAGCTCTACCGCGCCAAGGCATTCAAATCCGAGCCGGTGCCGAACACAGGTCCAGGCACCAGGATCGAGCAACAGTACTTCGCCTATATCGCCTACGACCTCGACCTGTTCGAGCCCGGCTCCATCGCCAACCTGACTGCATCGATCATCGGCAACGTGTTCGGCTTCAAGGCCGTCAAGGCCCTGCGGCTCGAGGACATGCGCATCCCGGTGGCTTACCTCAAGACCTTCCAGGGCCCGGCGACCGGCATCGTGGTGGAACGCGAGCGGCTCGACAAGTTCGGCCGGCCGCTGCTCGGCGCGACAACGAAGCCGAAGCTTGGCCTGTCCGGCCGCAACTACGGCCGCGTCGTCTACGAGGCGCTGAAAGGTGGCCTCGACTTCGTCAAGGATGACGAGAACATCAACTCACAGCCCTTCATGCATTGGCGCGACCGCTTTCTCTACTGCATGGAGGCTGTGAACAAGGCGTCGGCCGCCACCGGCGAAGTCAAGGGCCATTATCTCAACGTCACCGCCGGCACGATGGAGGACATGTACGAGCGCGCCGAATTTGCAAAACAGCTTGGCTCCTGCATCGTCATGATCGACCTCGTCATTGGCTACACGGCGATCCAGTCGATGGCCAAGTGGGCACGCCGCAACGACATGATCCTGCACCTCCACCGGGCCGGCAACTCGACCTATTCGCGCCAGAAGAACCACGGCATGAATTTTCGCGTCATCTGCAAATGGATGCGGATGGCCGGCGTCGATCACATCCATGCCGGCACGGTGGTCGGCAAGCTGGAAGGCGACCCGCTTATGATCAAGGGGTTTTATGACACGCTGCGCGAGGAGCGCACGCCGCAGAACCTCGAAACCGGGCTGTTCTTCGATCAGGACTGGGCCTCGCTCAACAAGGTGATGCCCGTCGCCTCCGGCGGCATCCATGCCGGCCAGATGCACCAGTTGATCCATTATCTCGGCGAGGACGTCATCCTGCAGTTCGGCGGCGGCACGATCGGCCATCCGGACGGCATCCAGGCCGGCGCGACGGCCAATCGCGTCGCGTTGGAGGCGATGATCCTCGCCCGCAACGAGGGCCGCGACTATCTGCGCGAAGGGACCAAAATCCTCGAACAGGCGGCCAGATGGTGCACGCCGCTCAAGGCCGCCCTGGAGACGTGGAAGGACGTCACCTTCAACTACGAATCGACCGACACGGCCGACTTCGTGCCAACCGCAACGCCGAGCTTCTAGACGAAAGGAACCGTCGCCATGATGACCAATCCCGGAAACAAGGTCACGCAGGGACAGTTTTCGTTCCTGCCCGAGCTAACCGATGAGCAGATTTCGGGGCAGATCAAATACGCCCTGAAAAACCACTGGGCGGTCAGCGTCGAGTACACGGACGATCCACATCCGCGAAACACCTATTGGGAAATGTACGGCAACCCGATGTTCGACCTGAGGGACCCGGCGGGCATCCTGCTTGAAGTCGACAATTGCCGGAAAGCTATGCCCAACATGTATGTCCGGGTCACCGCCTTCGATTCGACCAAGGGCTGGGAAGCACCGCGCATGTCATTCATCGTCAACCGGCCACCCAATGAACCCGGGTTCCGGCTGCTGCGCCAAGAGCGTGACGGCCGCAGTCAGGGCTATTCGATCGTGCCTTATGCGACCGACAGGCCCGAAGGCGAACGGAGCTAGGCGAACCATGCTGGACGCGATAGCTAAGAGCGCTGCCGCGCAGGGCGAATCGGTTGATCTACAGGCCGAGTTCGAGGCGTCCAACATCGACGAGGTGATGGACAAGCTCGACCGCGAACTCGTCGGCCTGAAGCCCGTCAAGACCCGCATCCGCGAGATCGCGGCGCTGCTTCTGGTCGACCGGCTTCGCCGCAAGTTCGGGCTGATCTCTGGCGCGCCGACGCTGCACATGAACTTTACGGGAAATCCCGGTACCGGAAAGACCACCGTGGCGCTCAGAATGGCCGAAATCCTGCATCGTCTCGGCTATGTCCGCGAAGGCCACATGGTCGCGGTGACGCGCGACGATCTCGTCGGCCAGTATGTGGGCCACACCGCGCCCAAAACCCGCGAAGTGATCAAGCGCGCCATGGGCGGGGTGCTTTTCATCGACGAGGCCTACTATCTCTACAAGCCCGAGAACGAACGCGACTACGGCCAGGAATCGATCGAAATCCTGCTGCAATGCATGGAAAACAACCGTGACGATCTGGTTGTGATTCTTGCCGGCTACAAGGACAAGATGGACCGCTTCTTCGACAGCAATCCCGGCATGCGCTCGCGCATCGCCCATCACCTCGATTTTCCGGACTACGGCGTCAGCGAACTCAAATCAATCGCCGAGATCATGCTGGCGGAACAGAATTACCGCCTCAGCGAAGCGGCGGCCAAGGCGCTCGAAGAGTATCTCCCGATCCGCATGCGGCTGCCGCATTTCTCCAACGCCCGCTCCGTTCGCAATAGCCTCGACCGGGCGCGGCTTCGCCAGGCCGGCCGGCTTTTCGCATCGCGCGACCGGGCGTTGACGAAAATCGATCTTATCACCATCGAGGAATCCGATATTCGCGGCAGCCGCGTGTTCGCGGAAGGTAAGCTCGAAGGCGAACCGGAGACGAAGGCGCGCTGACAAGATGACGGCGGTTGGTGTGCAGCGACCGGAAACGGACGACAGAATGGGAGCCGACGACCATGGATAGCAAGACAATCATCGCGCCCTCGGTGCTTTCCGCGGACTTCTCGCGGCTCGGCGACGAGGTCGAAGCGGTCGTCCGGGCGGGTGCCGACTGGATCCATCTCGACGTGATGGATGGCCATTTCGTGCCCAACATCACCTTCGGTCCGCCGGTGGTCAAGGCGATCCGTAATCGAACGGACAAGGTCTTCGACTGCCACCTGATGATCGCGCCGGCCGACGCCTATCTCGGCGCCTTCGCCGATGCCGGCTGCGACATCATTACGGTGCATGCCGAGGCCGGACCGCATCTCGACCGTTCGCTGCAGGCAATCAGAAATCTCGGCAAGAAGGCCGGCGTGTCGCTGAACCCGTCAACGCCGGAAAGCGTCATCGAATATGTACTTGACCGGCTCGATCTGGTGCTTCTGATGACGGTCAATCCGGGCTTCGGCGGCCAGGCCTTCATTGCGGCGGTCGTCGACAAGGTCAGGCGGGTCAAGGCGCTGGTCGGCCATCGTCCGATCGACATAGAGATCGACGGCGGCGTCACGCCCGAAACCGCTCCGCTGGTCACCGCGGCCGGCGCCAATGTGCTGGTCGCCGGCTCGGCCATCTTTAAGGGCGGCACCGAGGCGGCCTATCGCGCCAATATCGGCGCCATCAGGCAGGCGGCCGACGGGGCGATCCGGAAAGCGGCGTAAACCGTTTCATCGGAGGGCAAACATTTCATCGGAGGAAAACTTGGCGGCAATCCCACCTGTCTGCGATTTCGGCTGGCGAGCCATCGACGCCGTTTTGCCAGGCGTCGACGGCACGTCGCATTCGATCTTAAGCCACGCCGGCCCGAACGGGCTGGTGGTGGCCTTCATCTGCAACCACTGCCCCTATGTGAAGGCGGTGATTTCACGCATGGTGCGCGACGCCAATGACCTCAAGGCCGAAGGCATCGGCTTTGTCGCGATCAACTCCAACGACAGCGACGCCTATCCAGATGATTCCTTCGACAACATGAAGCTCTTTGCCAGGACGAACGGCTTCACTTTCCCCTATCTCCACGACGAGCACCAGACGGTGGCGCGTGCCTACGGAGCCGTTTGCACCCCGGATTTCTTCGGGCTCAACAGCGAGTTGACGCTGCAATACCGCGGCCGGCTGGACGCGTCGCGACGCGACGCCGAATCGCCCAGGCTGAGGCGCGACCTGTTCGAGGCGATGAAGCAGGTTGCCCGAACCGGCGACGGACCGCTTGACCAGATCGCTTCGATCGGCTGTTCGATCAAGTGGAAGGATGCTGCATGAACGTCGGCGCAGGCAGGCCGTTTCGCTCGTCCAAGGCGATCCTGTTCGACCTCGACGGCACACTGGTCGATTCGGCACCTGATATAGCGGCCGCCGTCAACGAATTGCTGGCCGGCCACGATCTGCCGCCGCTGCGGCTGGATCAGGTCAAGGCCATGATCGGCGGCGGCATCAGGAAACTGGTCGAACGCGCCTTCGCGGCTTCCGGCACGCCGCTCCTCGGCAGCGCGCTCGATGAGGCCAACCGCGTCATGGCGCCGATCTATCGCAGGCATCTGACCGGCCGCACGAGGCTGATGCCTGGCGTCAGGGAGGTTCTCACGCACTTGCATTTGAGCGGAATAGCCATGGCCGTGGTGACCAACAAGCCGCAGCTGGCGGCGCGCGAAATCCTGCTGCATTTTCGGCTGACGGAATATCTCGGCGCGATCGTCGGCGGAGACGCGGTGACATACTTGAAACCGGCGCCAGACGCGCTGTTGCTGGCGCTCGACCTGCTTCAGGTCGAACCTCGTGACACGCTGATGGTCGGAGACAGCAGCGCCGACGTGGCCGCCGCCCGCGCCGCCGGCATGGCAGTCATTCTGCTGCGTGGCGGATACAGCCAAATTCCCGTTGAAGAGCTTGGCGCCGACCTCGTTTGCGACAGCCTGTTCGATCTGCCGTCCGCGATGCAGAGGCTGCAAGACGCTGCGTGACCCCATGCGCAAAGCCTAGCCAACGCCGGCCGAGCGCAGTCCAACGGCCGGCAGTACCGCGTTATTTTGAGAATTGTTTCAGATAAGCAATGACGTTGGCGATGTCCTCGTCTTTCTTGAGACCGACAAACGCCATCTTGGTTCCTTTGACCATCGCCCTGGGATCGCGAAGGTAGGTCGTCAGCGTGGCTTCGTCCCATTTGACGCCGGACTTGCCGGCCTCGGTCATGGCCTTGGAATAGCTGAACCCCGGATGCGTCCCGGCCGTTCGGCCGATGACGCCGTTCAAGGACGGGCCGACCTTGTTCTGGTCCTTGTCTGCGACGTGGCAGACCTTGCATTTGGCGAAGACCTTCTCACCCGCCGCGGCATCCTGTGCCTGAGACTGGGTAGTGACAAAGGTGGCGACGGACACGGCGGCGAAAAAAGCGACTGCGCGCATGGCATTTCCTCATTGATGGTGTGAGTGCCCGGGACACTTTACGCGTGTCGATGCCTTGATCGCCGGCATTCGTTTTAAAGCGGGAGAGCGAACCATTCGTCCTTCCTCCCCGGACTGGCAGCACCTGCACACCTCGAAAAGCTAGACTGCCGATGAGGGAAGTCAATCGTACAAAGGTCCTGTTTCGTTTCCCGACTGCGCGACGGGAAGTGTGTAGCGACATGCGGTCCACATCATTGACGCATGTTGGCCGAACGCGTAGCCTCACTCCAACCGGTTTGCTGTTTGGGCACCTTCAGGAATCCGCGCAACTCCAAAGCACGAACTCTGGAGAGTTCGCCGCGCAGGCGATGATAAGTGCCAAATGGACATGGTCGATCTCGTATTAACGGTGTGCCTTAGCGCCAATCCGGGCAATTGCCGAGATGAACATCTCTATTTCGAGAGCCGCGGCTCTCTGTTCCAATGCATGTTCCTGGCGCCCGCCGAGATCGCAAAATGGTCTCAGGAACATCCGAGTCTCAAGGTCGTGCGCTGGAAATGTGCCGTTCCGAGCAAGGAACGAGCGATTTGATCGACATTCCTGGTTCGTCGACGGCCCTGAAAGAGGAGACGCCATGATGATTTCGCGGCGTACGACGCTGCGCTTGGCGGCTCTGGCGGCCATCCTCGCCTCAAGGCCGGTTGCCGTCTTTGCGGCCGCCAAGGTCCGAATTGGTGTCCTGAAGTTCGGCACCGTGAGCTGGGAACTCGATACGCTGAAACGCCACAAGCTCGACGAGGCCAACAGGATCGATCTGGAGATTGTCTACTTCGCCGGGGAGGATGCGACCAACGTCGCGCTGCTGGCCGGCGCGATCGACATGATCGTGACCGACTGGCTGTGGGTCTCGCGCCAGCGCTCCGAGGGCGGCGACCTTACATTGGCCCCTTATTCGACCGCCGCGGGGGCAATCATGGTGAAGCAGGAATCGCCGATCCGGACGCTCGCCGACCTCAAGGGAAAGAAAATCGGTGTCGCCGGCGGCCCGCTCGACAAGAGCTGGCTGCTGGTCCAGGCGCTGGCCAGACGCGAGCACGGCCTCGAGCTGCCGACAGCCTGTGACGTCGTCTTTGGCGCGCCGCCGCTGATTTCTGAAAAGGCGATGCAAGGCGAACTCGATGCCGTGCTCAATTTCTGGCATTTCTGCGCCCGGCTCGAGGCCAATGGCTTTCGTCGGTTGATCGGTGCGGATGACGCGACGAAAGCGCTTGGTGCCTCGGGCCCCGTGTCGGCACTCGGCTACGTCTTCCACGACCAATGGGCGAGCGACAATCCGGATGCCGCCCGGGGCTTCTTGAAGGCATCCAAGCAGGCCAAGGACTTGCTGGCCAGATCCGATGATGAATGGCTGCGCCTGGCGCCGCTCATTCGCGCAGCAGGCAAGGAGCTGGAAAAACTGCGCGACCGCTATCGCCAGGGCATCCCCAGACGGCCGGTCGCCGAAGAAGCGGTCGATGCGGGCAAACTCTATCACGTGCTGGCCGCGATAGGCGGCGAGAAGCTGGTTGGCAGGGCGCCCGAGATGGCGCCCGGCACGTTCTGGCCGGAACTCGCGAAATGACCGCAACGGAAGACAAGTCGCGTCGATCCGGCTTTGCGACGGCGCTGACACCGGTGCTGACGGTAGCGGTTTCCCTGCTGGGACTTTGCCTGCTGTGGAGCCTCGCGGCAAATCTGTGGCAAAGCCGAGCTTTCCCCTCACCAGGGCAGGTCTGGCAGGTGCTGCTCAGGGAAGCGGCGAGCGGTGACCTTTTTTATCACCTTGGCGCGACGCTCGGACGGGTTGCTGCGGCGTACGTGGTCGCAATGATTATCGGCTCGGTCATCGGCGTCATCCTCGGCAGCTACCGCGGTGCGGACCGGTTCTTCAGTCCATGGGTGGTCCTGTTTCTCAACATTCCCGCGCTGGTGGTCATCGTGCTCGCCTATATCTGGTTCGGCCTCAACGAGGCGGCGGCGATTGGCGCAGTTGCCGTGAACAAGATCCCGAATGTCGTGGTGACGATGCGCGAAGGCGCCAGGGCGTTTGATCCGCGTTATGCCGAAATGGCCGCCGTCTACCGCTTCGCCCCACTCGAGCGCATCCGCCATGTCCTGCTGCCGCAACTGCAGCCCTATTTTGCCGCGGCCTCGCGGTCCGGCATCGCCCTCATCTGGAAGATCGTCCTGGTGGTCGAACTGCTCGGCCGCTCCAATGGCGTCGGTTTCCAGATCTATCTCTATTTCCAGCTCTTCGACGTCGCCGCCATTCTCGCCTACACGCTGGCTTTCGTGGCGGTGATGCTTGTCATCGAACTTCTCCTGGTGCAGCCCATTGAACGACATGCAACCCGTTGGCGCCGCCGTCCCGCTTAGGGTCGATATCGCCGAAAAGACCTTCAGGTCCGCGCAAGGCGTCTCGATCACGGCGCTTCAGGGTCTGTCCTTCGAGGTCCGGCAGGGCGAATTCGCTTGCCTGCTTGGGCCGTCGGGCTGCGGCAAGACCACGACGTTGCGCATCCTGCTTGGACTGGACAAAGACTTTTCCGGCTCTTTCCAACTGCCGCAAGGCGGCTCGAACCGCATCGCCGCCGTGTTCCAGGAGCCTACTTTGCTGCCATGGCGGACGGTGGAGCAGAATGTCAGGCTGGCGCTGCCGAAAAGCCTAAGAGCAAAGAGTCTCGACGAGCTGTTTGACACTCTCGGCCTCGCCAGCATGCGCTCGCTCTATCCGGCGGAGCTTTCGCTCGGCCTTGCGCGCAGGGCAGCGCTTGCCAGGGCTTTCGCCACCGAACCGGCGGTGCTTTTCCTGGACGAACCCTTTGCCTCCCTCGACGAACAGACCGCCGAGCGGCTTCGGCAATTGCTTTTGACCGTCTGGTCAGCGCGGCCTACGACCGCCTTGATGGTCACGCACAATCTGCGCGAGGCACTGATGCTGTCGGACCGCATCATCGTGCTTGCGCAGCGCCCAGCCCACGTGCTCGGCACGTTCGACGTAAGACTGCCGCGACAACATCGCAATCCACAGGTGATGAGCGACCTTTTGCGGTCATTCCAGCAAAAATTTCCGGGTGTGGCCTGATCGCCTTACGGCTCGAACGCGGATTGCAAGGTATTTCGCAGCCAATGGCCAATAGAAACGGCGGGACTGTGAGGCGCACGGCCACGCGTGCCTGTTCCGCCTGACTAAAAGCAACGTACGTCGGCTTCAGCCTGCGCGCGTTTCAGTTCCGTGCGCGCCGCCTTCGCTGGCGCGCTTTCGCGAAACAACCCTGCCGCCTCCCCTGTCGTCAGCGACATGCTTTTAAAGGTCTCCGCCCTCTCATAGTGATCGTAAGGAAGGATCGAGGCGATAACATCGATCGAGCAGGAACAGCTTTCAAGCGCCTGACGTGTCTGGCCATTCGTTTGCATGCAGCCGAGCACGTAGTCGGCAATCGTTGCCGTCGGGTAGTCTCCCGCGGCGTTGGCCAAGTTGGCAAAAGCCAGCGTCGCCGCAAAGGCCATCGGCAAGGTGAGAGATCCAACAGACCTTATCATGAGGAACCTCCAGTTGGCCTGGACACCATGCATCCAGACGGGGTCATCGCTCCAATTGGCGACGTGCCGCAAAGCCAGTCAAGCTCCCATGGCCTGCGTATAGGACCAAAGGAGGAATGCCCTATCGACCGACAAGAGCCCGCTTCATGACCCGCTGCGCACCCTCCTTCATGCGTTCATTTCATGCTTCGCTCACTATCGGCAACGAGCGAGACGCCCGCATACTTACTCGTAAGTGCCCCGCAGAATATACCGAAATAAAGTCAAATGTATATCACCTCGAGAATACCCGAACAATATGTTGGCTATATATATCACGGCTGGCGGTCATTCTCTTATTAGTTTTTCATACGGTCCTTATTTTAATTGTTTCTAAATATTGCATCGCACCATATCGATATTGCAGCGCAGCGACCCATTGTAGGTTTTTGCTTGCCTGGACTTTTACGATGACATAGCTTTTTCCTGTTTCCGGCTTCAAGAGCGCCACCGTCATCAGGGAGCGGCGGCAGTCTTTCGAAGACCAAGGGGGGCGGGCGGTAACGGTGCCCTCTGCTTCGGGGTAGGTCGTGACAGCTGCCGGAAAATAACTTCCCAACATGAATTGCTTGGGCAAGCCCTTGTGGGGCTTGACGGTCGATTCTTCACTGCGAACCCGGGAGGATTTTGGATGCGTGTACTTGCGAAAACTACTTACATTCTGACGACCGCGGCGTTTTTATCGCTCGGCGCTGCCTATACGGCTTCGGCCAATGAAGACCTTGCAAAGCTCGCATCGGATGCGAAGAACTGGGCGATGCAGACGGGTGACTACGCCAACACCCGCTATTCCAAACTCAACCAGATCACTGCCGACAATGTGAAGAACCTGCAGGTCAAATGGAGCTTTTCCACCGGCGTGCTGCGCGGTCACGAAGGCGGGCCGCTGGTCATCGGCGACGTGATGTATGTCCACACGCCTTTCCCAAACAACGTCTATGCTCTGGACCTCAAGAATGACGGCAAGATCCTGTGGAAATACGAGCCCAAGCAGGACACGAACGTCATTCCGATCATGTGCTGCGACACGGTCAATCGCGGTGTTGCCTATGGCGACGGCAAGATCATTCTCAACCAGGCCGACACCACCGTCGTCGCGCTCGATGCCAAGACCGGCAAGGTCGTCTGGTCTGTCAAGAACGGAGACCAGACCGACGGCGGAAAGGGCGAATCCGGCACGTCGGCACCCGTAGTCATCAAGGACAAGGTGCTCGTGGGCGTCTCCGGTGCTGAATTCGGTGTTCGCGGCTGGCTGGCCGCCTACAATCTGAAAGACGGCAAGCTCGCCTGGAAAGCCTATTCGGAAGGTCCTGACGCAGACACCCTTCTCGATCCCGAGAAGACGACCCATCTCGGCAAGCCTGTCGGAAAGGATTCCGGCACGAACACCTGGGAAGGCGAACAGTGGAAGACTGGCGGCGGCACGACATGGGGATGGTATTCCTATGATCCCAAGCTGAACCTGGTCTATTACGGCACCGGCAATCCCTCGACCTGGAACCCGGTCCAGCGCCCCGGCGACAATCGCTGGTCCATGACAATCATGGCTCGCGATGCGGATACCGGTGTTGCCAAATGGCTCTACCAAATGACCCCGCATGATGAGTGGGACTATGACGGCATCAACGAGATGATTCTCGTCGATGGCATGGAGGTCAACGGCGCCAAGCACGACGTGCTGGTGCATTTCGACCGCAACGGCTTTGCCTACACAATGGATCGCGCCACCGGCGAACTTCTCGTCGCCAAAAAATACGATCCGGCAGTGAACTGGGCGACGGAAGTCAACATGGATCCCAAGAGCGACCAGTATGGCCGCCCGCAGGTCGTGGCCAAGTATTCGACCCAGCAGAACGGCGAAGACAACAACTCGACCGGTATCTGCCCGGCCGCGCTTGGAACCAAGGACCAGCAGCCGGCCGCCTACTCGCCGAAGACCGGGTTGTTCTACGTGCCGACCAACCATGTCTGCATGGACTATGAGCCTTACAAAGTGAGCTACACCGCCGGTCAGCCCTATGTGGGCGCCACCGTGTCGATGTATGCGGCGCCCGGCGGTGACGGTAACATGGGCAACTTCATTGCCTGGGATGCAGCCAAGGGTGAGATCGTCTGGTCGAAGCCCGAGCAGTTCTCGGTGTGGTCGGGCGCATTGGCGACAGATGGCGACGTCGTCTTCTACGGTACCCTCGAAGGCTACATCAAGGCGGTCGATAAGGACGGCAAGGAACTCTACAAGTTCAAGACCCCGTCCGGCATCATCGGCAACATCACGACCTACGAGCATGACGGCAAGCAGTACGTCGCCGTTCTGTCCGGCGTCGGTGGATGGGCCGGTATCGGTCTGGCAGGTGGGCTGCTTTCGCCCGATAACGCCGCCGCCTGGCATGGCGCCGTTGATCAGGGCCGTGCGCAGGGCGATCAGGCCGCGGTCGTTGGAACCGCCGGTCTGGGTGCCGTCGGCGGTTATGCGGCACTTGCCGACTATACGACGCTGGGCGGCCAGCTCACCGTCTTCGGCCTCCCGGACTGATAACCGGGAAGAGCCTCACGGCTAGGTTCGAAAACGAGAGCCCGGGTCACCCCGAAGCCGGGAACCGGGCTCTCGATTGCGCCGCGCACCCAACTCCGATCAATGCCGCTGCACGACGGCAGCCAGGATTTCTGGCAAACGAAGGAAGAGCCTGAATGATCGTTCGCATTGCAGTTTCCGCTCTCGCCCTGGTCCTGCTGCCTCTGGCCAGCTCAAGTCTGGTACGGGCCGAAGACAGCATGGAGAAAGCCAAGGCGGTGAAGCAAGAAGGAGGCAAATATTTAGATGCGGACGGAAATCCGACCTACAAGATCGAAAACGGAACCGTCGATTGGTACACCTTCAGCGGGTACCGCCGGTATCACTCAGATTGCCATGTCTGTCACGGACAGGACGCCACAGGTTCGAGCTATGCGCCTGCCCTGGCTAATAGCCTGAAGACCATGGATTACGCCACGTTCCTGTCGATCGTCGCCGAGGGCCGCAAGAATGTCGGCGGCGGCAAGGAAAACGTCATGCCCGCCTTTGGCGACAACAAGAACGTCTATTGTTACCTGGACGATCTCTACGTCTATCTGCGCGCGCGCGCCGATGGCGCGGCACCCCGCGGCAGGCCGCCGAAGCACGAAAACAAGGCTCAGGCAGCCAAGGATGCCGAAGCATCCTGCATGGGTGGATGATATGACCGGCTGCACTGCATCGAAGCTGCGTGTCGTTCTGCCGATCCTCGGCGCGCTCGCCTTGCTGCCGTCGAATGTTCTGGCGCAAAATGCCGGGCTTGGCGCTGCGGGCGAACTGGTCGATCCCGACATTCTGCGCGTCTGCGCAGATCCCTCGAACATGCCCTTTACCGACAAGAACGGCCAAGGCTTCGAAAACAAGCTGGCTGAACTGGTTGCCAAGAAGACGGGGCGGAAATCAGTCGCTTACACGTGGTTTCCCACTGTCACCGGCTTTGTGCGCAATACGCTGGGGGCCAATCGATGCGACATCATCATGGGCTACGCCCAAGGCGATGAACTGGTGCAGAACACCAACGCCTACTACCGCTCCGCCTATGTGCTCGTATACCCCAAAGGCAACGGCATGGAAGGCATCGAGACGATCGAAGACCCGAAACTTTCCGGCAAGAGAATCGGCGTCGTCGAAAGCACGCCGCCAACCGCCAACATGGCCGCCAACAAGCTTCTGCGGACCGCCAAGATCTACCCGCTGGCGGTGGATACGCGCGTCACGCCTTCCATGGGGGAGGTCATGATCAAGGACATGCTCGCCGGCAAGATCGACGCGGCGGTCCTGTGGGGGCCGATGGCTGGCTACTATGCCAGGGAACTCGGAGCCGATGTCACCATTGTTCCGCTGTTGAAGGAAAAAACCGGCTCGCGCATGTCCTACCGCATTACCATGGGTGTACGTCCGTCCGACCAGGAATGGAAACGGACGCTAAACCGGGTGATCAGGGAAAACCAGGCGGAGATCACCAAGCTCCTGCTGGGTTACAATGTGCCGCTGATCGACGAGCACGACAATCCGATTACGCAATAGTTGGGATGGGTCAGGAGGAGGAAAAACCTACGCGATGAACAGTTGAAGAGAAGACTACAGCTACTTTCGATACTTTTTTGTTTTTCGGGCTTTCAAAACCTTGTGTTCATTTGTCCATTTTGAGAACGTGATGGACGAGCCATTGCTTCGGTGCCCTGCAATGGTTGGCTAACCACCGGATCGGCCCCTTCGGGCTGGTAGAAGAGGAGAAATGTTATGAAGAAGAGCTGGACAAAACCGACCATGTGCCAGGTTGCTGCGGGCTTTGAAATTTCGCGCTATCTGCCTGCTGAAATTACTCCCAAGAAGTAGGCCGCAGAGGTGCGTGTCCCTGGCAACAGGGGCACGCATCCCCTTGCCGTATGGGATTTTCGTGAAAGAGTTTGAGGCGCGCAAAGCGGGCGGGCCGTTTTTTGCGGCTGCAAATTGGCTGCTGGTCAGAGAAGCCGCGGGGCGGGCGTTTTCATGCGCTTGAGAATCATCGGATCGGCGGCCGGCGGCGGCTTTCCGCAATGGAACTGCAATTATCGTCTGAGCCGTGCGGCTCGCACCGGGGTAGCTGGTGTGCATTCACGAACCCAATCGAGTGTCGCCGCGTCGGCGGATGGACTCGGCTGGGTTCTGTTCAACGCTTCGCCCGACATTCCCCAGCAGATCGCGGCAACGCCTGAATTGCAGCCCGCGCACGATGCGCCGCTGCGCTCGACGCCTATTCGCGCGGTGGTGCTGACCAATGCCGATGTCGATCATGTCGCCGGCCTGCTCAGCCTGCGTGAGCGGCAGCCTTTCGCTATTTATGCAACGACACAGGTTCTGGCGACGCTGAAGGCGAATTCGATTTTCAATGTCCTCGATCCGGCGCTCGTGCCGCGACGCATCTTGCCGCCGGCGCAAGAGCTGTCGATCTGCGACGCAGGCGGCCACGACACCGGGGTGGCTGTCGAGAGCTTTCCCGTGCCCGGGAAGATAGCCCTCTATCTCGAAGAAAGAGGCCAGCCGGATGCCAATTTCAGCTCCGATGCCGGCGACACGATCGGCGTCCGTATCGCCGGTGCCGGCAGTCGCGGCTCCGGCTTCTACATCCCCGGCTGCGCCCGCATCGATGCGACCCTGCGCACGCGTCTGGCCGATGCCGCATGCCTTCTGTTCGACGGCACGGTCTTCACTGACGACGAGATGATTGCTGCCGGCGTCGGCCAAAAGACCGGTGCACGCATGGGGCATCTGGCAATGTCGGGAAACGCGGGGTCGATCGCCGGCTTGGCCGATGTGAGGATCGGCCGCCGTGTCTTCGTCCACATCAACAACACCAATCCTGTTCTGGACGAGAATTCTGCCGAGCATGCAGCCGTCGAAGCGGCTGGCTGGGAAGTGGCCTGCGACGGGATGGAGATAGAGCTTTGAGTGATTTCCACGACGCGGCCAGCAACGGCCTGTCCTCCAGAGAGCTCGAAGCCGTGCTGCGGCAGGTCGGTGCCGAGCGCTATCACAACCGCCATCCTTTCCATCACAGGATGACCAGCGGTGCGCTGTCGAGGACCGAGATGCAGGCCTGGGCGCTGAACCGCTATTGCTATCAGGCGGTCATTCCGCGCAAGGACGCCATGATCCTCGCGCATGCCGAGGATCCGGCGTTTCGCGCCGCCTGGCGCAAACGCATCGAGGATCATGACGGCGAGGACGGCTGGAGCGGCGGTATTGCGCGCTGGTTGCACCTGGCGACCTCGCTCGGTCTCGATGCCGACGCGGTGAAGAGCGAGAGGCTGGCCCTGCCGGCGACGCGTTTTGCGGTTGGCGCTTACCTCTCCTTTTGCACGAACCGGACCCTGCTGGAGGCGGTCGCGTCGTCGCTGACCGAGATGTTCTCGCCGCTCATCATCGGCGAGCGGGTACCCGCGATGCTGGCCAGATACGATTATATCACCGAGGACACGCTGGCCTATTTCACCCGGCGGCCCGAACAGGCCTCGCGCGACGCCGACTTCGCCCTCGCCTATGTGCTCGAACATGCCGACACGGCGGAGCGCCAGCAGCAGGCGATCGATGCACTGGTGTTCAAATGCGATATACTCTGGGCCATGCTCGACGCGCTTCAACACGCCTATGGCGAGCCGGGCAATATCCCGCCCGGCGCCTTCCGTCCGGAGGCAGCCCAATGATGGCACTGCGCGAAAGAGCCGTAGTGTCGCTGCAGTCGGTTCCATCGCTGCCGAAGCACGTGCGCATACAGCATGACCCCGTGCGCCAGGCGTTCGCCGTGCTGTCGCCCGAAAAGGTGTTCTGGCCAAACGACATCAGCCTCGACATATTGCGCCGCTGCGACGGACGGTCCACGGTCGGCCACATCATTGCCGGCCTTGCCGCAGATTATGATGCCGAACGGGAGGCTGTGGCGGCCGATGTCGTCGCCTTCCTGCAGGAATGGTCGGACAAGCTGCTGGTGAAGCTATGAGCGAGCCCCCTCTCCCCCCGATCGGCATGCTGGCGGAACTGACGCATCGCTGCCCGCTGCAATGCCCCTATTGCTCCAATCCGCTCGAATTGCTGAAGGCCAATCGCGAACTCGACACGCAGAGCTGGCTCGACTTGTTCTCGCAGGCGGCCGACCTTGGCGTTCTCCAGGTGCATCTGTCCGGCGGTGAACCGACGCTGCGTCGCGATCTCGAGCAATTGATCGCCGGGCTTTCGGCGCGCGGCGTCTACACCAACCTGATCACCGCCGGCGTCGGCATTGCGGATGGCCGCATCGAGGCATTTGCCGAAGCCGGGCTCGACCATCTGCAACTGAGCTTTCAAGGCGCACGGCCGGCGACCACCGAGCGCATCGGCAATCACAGGGGCAGCCACGAAAAGAAGCTGGAAACGGCACGCCGCACTCGCGCGGCCGGCTTGCCGCTTACCATCAACGCGCCAATCCATCGCCACAATATCGAGGAGGTACCGGAATTCATCGATCTGGCCCTTTCGCTGGGTGCGGAGCGTCTCGAGATCGCCAACGTGCAGTACGCCGGCTGGGCGCTGACCAATCGCGATCAACTCATGCCCGAGCGTGCTGCCGTCGACCGCCAGGCGGAGATCGTCGCGGCGGCACGCGAACGGCTCACCGGCATCATGAACATCGATTTCGTCACGCCGGATTATTTCGCCATCTATCCCAAACCGTGCATGGGCGGCTGGGCGCGCGACGCCTTCATGGTGACGCCGGACGGCACCGTACTGCCATGCCATGCCGCCCAGAGCATCCCGTCGCTCAGTTTCGAGCGTTTTGGAACACGCAGCCTGGCCGCGATCTGGACCGATTCCCCGGCATTTAATGCCTTTCGAGGCACGGACTGGATGCAGGAGCCCTGCCGCAACTGTGAGCGGCGCGAGATCGACTGGGGCGGCTGTCGCTGCCAGGCGATGGCAATCGCCGGCGATGCCGCCGCGACGGACCCAGCTTGCGCGAAATCGCCGATCCATGCGCGCATGGCAATGCTGATCGACGAGGCCCAGCGCGCTGCGACGGTTCCTTCGAAGGACGAACCATTCGTCTACCGGCGCATCGGCGTCGTCACCGAGCCCGCCTGACTGCCGACCTATTCCTACGGCCTAGCCTCGTGAAAGCCGTTCGGCATGCCACGTCATATGGTCATGCATGAATGTCGAAATGAAAAAATAGGAGTGATCGTATTCGTCCTGCATCCGCAATTTCAACGGAATGCCTGCCTTGGAGCAGGCGTCTTCGAGCAGCCAAGGCCTGAGGCCCTCCTGGAGGAAACCGTCTGACGTTCCCTGATCGACCAGGAATTCCGGGAAACGGTGCCCATCCTCGATGAGCGAAGTTGCATCGTAGCGCCGCCACGAGGCCTCATCCAGGCCGAGATATTTTTCGAAAGCCGGCTTCGACCAGCCGGCTGTGCTTGGCTGCACGATCGGCGCAAAGGCCGAGCAACTTCTGAAACGCCCGGGATTGTTCAGTGCGATCGTCAGCGCGCCATGCCCGCCCATCGAATGGCCGAAGATCGACTGGCGCGCCATATCGGCGGGAAATTCGCGCCCGATCACGGCTGGCAGCTCCTCGACGATATAGGAATACATGCGATAGTTCTTGGCATACGGCTCTTGCGTCGCGTCAAGGTAGAAACCGGCGCCGCTGCCGAACTGCCAATTGTCCTTTTCATCCGGAATGTCGGCACCACGCGGGCTGGTGTCGGGACAGACAACGATCACGCCAAGTTCGGCGGCAATACGTCTGTATTCACCTTTTTCCATCACATTTGCATGGGTGCAGGTGAGCCCGGAGAGGTACCAGACCACGGGACAACGGCTTTCCCGTGCCTGCGGAGGCACGAAAATGGCAAACGTCATTTCGCACGAGCAGTTCGTGGAGAGATGCGAGTAAACATGCTGGGCGCCGCCATGCGACTTGGCAGTCGAGACGAGTTTCAGGTGCTCTGGCATATATTCTTCTCCACCAATTTTAACCGCCGACCGTAGGCTCTACGACATCAAGGGTGATCGCGGCAACCTTGGTGGGCTGGCTGGCGCGCGGGGCTCTTGATCGGAGCCGGGATGGCCTGCCTTCGCCGACCGTCTTGGCGCAGCAAGGCGCGAGAGGCCGCTCGCTGGCGCAGCGTTGCCAGCAAGCCATACGGGCCAGGCTGGGCGATTGTTGGCGATGCTGGCTATAACAAGGACGCAGTCACTGCGCAGGCATCGGCGATGCTTCCGGGACGCCGAGCCCTGCGCAAATGCGGCTTGACGTCCAGTACTTGCCAAACCTGGTCAGCGGCGGTTTCGCAACCCACCGATCGACTTTTGCCCCGCGGAAACTGCCGGCCGGTTGACGACAACCATTCGCGGTGTTCAGCAACGCCCGGATCGCCGCGGCAAATTTTCGCGCTCTGTCTGGTACTGCCGGGCCAGAACCCTGGGAACTCGCACAAGGCCTTCACGCTCACGGCCACGATGTCCGCTTTGGCCAGCAGGTCGACAGCAATGGCCGCCTGCCCCTCATCATCGGCGACATAGGCGCGCAGCAGCACATTCGTGTCGGCCGTAACCCTCATTCCTCGCCGGACCCGGCCACAGCACCCGCTTCCGCCATCGCCTCGTTGATCTCCTCGATGCTGAGCACCCGGCCGTTCGTCTTGCCTCTGAGGAAGCCCTGGAGGTCCCGGAACGACCCCTTCGCCCGTGCAGCCCTCAATTCCGCCCGACCGTCGGGCAGCAGATCAAGCTCGATTTTCTCGCCCGGTTTGATGCCCAGATGTTGCAGCACGTCCTTGCGGAACGTCACCTGTCCCCTTGTCGTCACTGTCAACGTTGTCATGTTAAACATTCCTGTTCATCGCGATAAGACAATGCAAATCTGCATTATTACCAATGCAGATGGTCGGGGCCAAGCTTGGCGTCCATGCGGCGACTGAATCGCGACCAGCGCTCTGCCAGAGTGAAGTCGCCAAACATCACCTGGAGGTCAGCATGCAAGCCAACACCGCGGCCGCTATCCGCGTCGATCTTGCCTCAATGTTTGTCTCGTTAGAGCTGTCTCGTTCAAAATGGCTCGTCAATTCGCTTCGGCTGGTGTCGGGAATGGCGCGACCGCCGCCGGGAAGCGAGGGAAGACAGCGTCAAGTTCGATTAACCAGAGATCAACAAGAACAAGCCATCGCCGCATAGGCGTCTGCCTGCGTGGGTATGGACGGATTCACTCATGCGCAATATGAATCATGAATGGAGATGAGGCCTGCCCTGGCGCTCACATTTTCGCCGTGTCGCTAAGGCAGGTGACGCTCGTTCAATGACGCTGCGCAGGGCGGATTGGCCTTCTGGTCTAACGCCGCCCGCAGAAGTGTCGATATCAGGGGATCTGGTCAATGACCGACAACAAGCCAGACGTTACCAAGGATTGGCAAGCGACGCAGGGCCAGAAGTCCTCTGCCACGCGTCTTCGCCTTTTCGCCGCACTCTCGTGGATCGTCGCCATTGGCGGCGAGATCTACGGAATTATGCTGCTTCGCCAGAACAAGTTCGACCAGGGACACCTGCCGCTGGTCATCGGCCTTCTGGTCGGCATCGCGATTTTCGCAATCGCCGGCAACTTGCTATGGAAGGCGGCCAACAGGCACGATCCGGCTCGTGCATCCGACGCAGCCAGGTTCTTCTTCCAAAACCAGCTCGGCGCAATCATCACACTGATTGCCTTCCTCCCGCTGGTTTTCCTGATCCTCACCGACAAAAACATGGATCCGCGGACCAAGAAGGTTGCCGGCGGCGTCGGCGCCGCGCTGGCCGTGCTCGCGACAGTCATGGGGATCAGTTTCAAACCCCCGTCGGTCGAACAGTACACCCAGGATATGAACGCATGCGCAGCCCAGATCAAGTCGGGGCAGCCCACCACCGCCTGTTCGCCCGATGTCGCCGCTCAGGCGCAGGCGATCGCGACGGACACCGCCGCCGTGGCGGCGGCGACGCGGGACGCGAGCCACCCCGCCGGTCAGGATGTCGTCTACTGGATCGCGCCCGAGAACGGAGCCGCGAAGTCCACCGAGCCGCATGTTTTCCACCTCTGCGCAGGCGTGAGCCCGCTGAAGGACAAGACTGTGAATAGTGGCTCCGTGACGGAGGCCTACGCACAGAACGCCGTCCGCATCACGAAGCAGATCGATATGGAACAGAAGCAGTGCGGGTTCACCGCCACAACCAGCACCAACTGAACCCGTTTGCACTCGATCGGGTCCAGCCGTCGAGAAGGATGGCGCGTAAGCGCAGGCTCAGTATTGACTCGCCGAAGCAACGCCAAATGCCGGGATCGCCCGGCTGGCCAATATTGTCCAGCTGCAAACTTATCCCCGGCGGGCAATGACCTGGCGTCTTACGCACGGCAGCTTCCGGCCTGAGCGCTTCGAATGAAGAATGACGTTAATGAAGCGCATAGCCGCCGGCAGCATTATGGGCGGGAAGCGAACCGGGAACTTCTTGCGTTCACCTGGTGGGCCGCATCGACCAGAAGCGGATTGGGCAAGCGTTCCATGGCATGTAACGTCGGGTGTCGCGCACCTGCTGGACCCCTGTTGATGACTGGCCGATGCCGGTCTTCTGGCTTGGAGGCTGGGGAGTGGGGAGTCTCGGGGCGAACGACTATTTCATTCCGCCGAGGGCATTCGGCAGCGGCATGGCCGGCCTTCAAAGTCCTTTGGCCGGGAAGTTCGTACGAATAGTCGGAATCAGGCAATCCCCCTGTTTTCCGAGCTGGATTTTGAAGCTGTGAATGAGCGGCTATGATGAACGCGCCGAGTGCAAGTAAGGTCACGAAGGCCCCTACAATAAGCTTTAGAGGAGACTACGTCGATGACGAACGTGCGCGCCCTTGTCCTTGAACGCCAGCACGAACTCAAGCTGCGTGACATCGATCTGCCACAGACCGTCGGCCCGGGCGAAGTTCGCATCAAGATCCATACGGTGGGCATCTGCGGCTCCGACGTGCACTACTATACGCATGGCCGCATCGGCCCATTCGTGGTCGAAGCGCCGATGGTCTTGGGCCATGAAGCCGCCGGCACCGTCGTCGAAACGGGGGAACGCGTCGAGCATCTGAAGGTCGGCGACCGCGTCTGCATGGAGCCGGGTATCCCCGATCCCAGTTCGCGGGCGAGCCGGCTCGGCCTCTACAACATCGATCCAGCGGTCAGGTTCTGGGCAACGCCGCCGATCCACGGCGTGCTGACGCCCTATGTCGTCCACCCCGCCAACTACACTTTCAAACTGCCCGACAATGTCAGCTTCGCCGAAGGCGCCATGGTGGAGCCCTTCGCCGTCGGCATGCAGGCGGCTGCCAAAGCAAAGATCGCGCCGGGCGACACGGCGGTGGTGATTGGCGCAGGGCCGATCGGCACGATGGTGGCGATCGCGGCGCTCGCCGGCGGCTGCGCCCGCGCCCTTGTTGCAGATCTCGCCCAACCCAAGCTCGACATCGCCGGCGGCTATCAAGGCGTTATCCCGGTCAACGTCCGCGACAAGAACCTGGCGGCGGAGGTAAAGCGCCTGACCGATGGCTGGGGCGCCGACGTGGTGTTTGAATGCTCGGGCTCGTCCAAGGCATGGGAGACCCTGCTCGATCTGCCGCGGCCCGGTGGCGCGGTAGTGGTGGTCGGCCTGCCGGTGGCGCCGATCGCATTCGATGTCGCCACCGCCTCGACCAAGGAAGTCCGCATCGAGACTGTGTTCCGATATGCCCACCAATATGAGCGGGCAATCGCGCTGATGGGGTCGGGCCGGGTCGACCTAAAGCCACTCATTTCGGCGACCTTCCCCTTCGAAGATTCCATCAACGCCTTCGACCGCGCAGTCGAAGCCCGGCCGGCGGACGTAAAGCTTCAGATTCTGTTGCCGGATTAAGGCGAGTTCCAAAGCCCCCGGGCTGTCCTCCCGATCTCCTCGATGCGTTGCGTAGGCTTCCGGGCTTGTAGCAAGGGCATTGGCAACCCAGTTTTTGTTGGCATCAACCGAGCCTATCGCCTGAGCGGTTTCTCCTGAAAGGTGGCTTTCAACAACGCGAGCTGGCGCGCAAGCAAGGAGGAACATATGAACTGGGATCAAATCAAGGGAAAATGGACGCAGTTCAAAGGCAAGGCGAAAGAGCAGTGGGGTGACCTCACCGACGATGATCTTGATCGGATCGAGGGCAACCGGGACCAGCTCTTGGGGCGTATCCAGGAGCGATATGGCATCGCCAAGGAAGAGGCAGAGCGCCAGGTTGATAACTGGTCCAGAAGCATCAGCTGAGCCTTGGACGCAACGCCGTCTTCTGCCCCCACCGGGGTGAAACGCTGCGTCGCCCGCCGTGCCGACTGGTGCGGTGGGCTCTTTCGACAGCGAGGCCCCGCGAGGAACCTTTAGCCGTATCTAATATTCTACTTGCGTGGCGGGCTTCGCCCCGGCGTGCGCCCCGCCCGGAGGCGAAGGAGTGCAATGATGAACAACATTATCTGGCTGGTCGGCGCGATCGTGATCGTAATCGCCATTTTGAGCTTTTTGGGTCTGCGATAGCATCCTGAACCCTCTCTTCGAGCCGGCGACCGTCCCCGCTCGGCATGGCCTCAGCGCGCCCAAGCTGGTCAGACTTAGGTCCCAAGCAAGATACTCCAGGATTGGACCGAAGCCCCGGCTGAGGAACGTAGCCGGCTGGCTCACGTTGTGGTGAGCTTTGGCGCGACGAAGATGCGTCCGGGCGGAAGAGTTCAAGCCAGGGAGGAGAGGCCCGACGCTCCGAACGGGCGTCGGGCCTGGGCGTAAATGCAAACAATCAGCAGACTGTTCAATTCCCATGCCCAGGCAGCACGTGCCGTGGCCAGGCTTCAGGCTGCCGGGATTCGCCGCCGGCAAATCAGCGTGGTCGGATCTTACAACGACAATGATGAACCGATCAGCGTTGCTGGATATTACGACGATGAGATGAGCGCTCTCTGGCGGGGTGCGATTGCTGGTGCCGCACTTGGCGCCACGGCTGGTCTGTTGGCCGGCTTCAGCGCTTTTGGAGCTCAAGACGTTGATCCCGCGGGGATGACCGGCATGGCCCTGGTCGGTGCGGCGTGGGGCGGCTTTGCCGGCGTGCTTCTCGGAACTTTCGCCAATTTCGCCCAGAAGCCGCGCAAGCCGAAGATCGCAGAAGGTGTCGTACTGGTGATGGCCCGCGTCGATGAAAGGCAGGCCGGCGCCGCGCATACGGTGCTCCGGAGTTTCGCGGAGATGCCTTCCGGGCCGATGAAGAGGAGCG